>CAMHST010000007.1 GCA_946187865.1 uncultured Bacteroidales bacterium | reverse complement strand
GCAACCTGCGCTCCTCCATGCTGGTGGCCGCCGGTATGGTGGAAGGCGCCGCCCTGTTTGCCATCATCGTCTGTCTGCTTATCCTGTTCAGATAAAAGATGAATCTGGTAACGCCCGATTTCGGCCTTCTTTTTTGGATGGTCGTGATTTTCGGCCTTGTGTTTTTCCTCCTGGCGAAATTCGGTTTTCCGATGATTACCGACATGGTGGACAAACGCAACGCCAAGATTGCCCAGTCCCTGAAGGATGCCGACGAGATCCAGGCCCGCATGGAGGCGTGGACCCAGGAACAGGCCCGTATGTTGGAGCAGACCCACAAGGAGCAGCTTTCCATCCTGCGTGAAGCGCGGGAAATGAAGGCCAAGATGGTCTCCGACGCCCAGAAGCAGGCGCGGGAAGAGGCGGAAAAGATTCTCGCCCAGGCCCGTACGGAGATTGCCGCCGAGAAGGAAAGCGCCCTGCGCGATATCCGCAAGGAAATGGGCCTGCTTTCCGTGCAGGTGGCGGAAAAGGTCCTCCGCCGCGAGCTGTCCGACACCGGCAGCCAGCGGGCTTTCATCGACACCCTTGTGGACGAGGCTAACCAGGCAGACCTCCGCTCATGAACCGCAGTATCGTCATCACGCGTTATGCCCGGGCGCTGGTAAAGTACGTCCAGGAAAGCGGCCACGGCGCCATTGTCGTATCCGAGGCCCAGGTCCTGGTGCGTGCCATCCACTCCATCCCCGAACTGCGCCGGATGATCACCGCGGCCGACGACGTGGTTTCCCCCTTCGACAAGAAAAAGCTGCTGCAAAGCGCTCTCGGGAATCGGATGTCGCAGGAACTCAGCCGTTTCCTTACGCTGCTGAACCGTAACGGCCGGATGGACCTGGTGGAGGAAATCCTGCGGGACTACATAGACTTGTATCACCGGAGCATCGGCATCCGGAAAGCGCACCTGACCACGGTGGAAGAGCCCTCCGAACGGCTCCTGCAGCGGCTCAAAGCCCTGGTGAAGCAAAAGACCGGGGACGACGTAATCATAGAAGTGGACGTGGATCCGTCGCTGATCGGCGGGTTCGTGTTCGACATAGACGACTATCTCCTGGATGCCAGCGTGAAAAGGCAGCTGGAACTGATCCGGGAGCAATTCATTGAACGAAACAGAAGGATAATCTGATGGACAGTTTGAAACCCAGCGAAGTGAGCGACATCCTGTTAGGGCAGCTCCGGGACATGAAGACCGATCTCCAGTTCGAGGAAATCGGAAAAGCGCTCCAGGTGAGCGACGGTGTGGTGCGCATTTATGGCTTGGACCATGCCGAGGCCGGTGAACTCCTGGACTGCGGAAACGGTGTGATGGCCGTGGTGATGAACCTGGAGACGGACAATGTGGGTGCCGTGCTCATGGGACCCACGGACCAGGTAAAGGAAGGAATGGTGGTGCGGCGCACCGGAAAGATCGCCTCGATCGGGGTGAACGACAAGTTGCTGGGCCGCGTGGTGGACCCGCTGGGCAATCCGCTGGACGGACTGGGCGCCATCGAAGGCGAAAAAGTGGAGATGCCGCTGGAGCGGAAAGCCCCCGGCGTGATCTTCCGCGAGCCGGTGAGCCAGCCGCTGCAGACGGGCCTCAAGGCCATCGACGCCATGATTCCCATCGGCCGCGGTCAACGGGAACTGATCATCGGCGACCGCCAGACGGGGAAAACCGCCATCGCCATAGACACCATCATCAACCAGCGGGCGGGATACCTCAGCGGAGACCCGGTTTATTGTATCTACGTGGCCATCGGCCAGAAGGGAAGTACCGTGGCCTCCATCGTGGAAACCCTCCGCGCCCACGGGGCCATGGAATACACCACCGTGGTGGCGGCTACTGCGGCAGACCCCGCCGCGCTCCAGTACTACGCCCCGTTCTCGGGAGCGGCTATCGGCGAGTATTTCCGCGACACGGGCCGGCATGCCCTGGTGGTCTTTGACGACCTTTCCAAACAGGCTGTAGCCTACCGCGAGGTGTCCCTGATCCTGCGCCGTCCTTCCGGCCGCGAGGCCTATCCGGGAGACATTTTCTACCTGCATTCCCGTCTGCTGGAGCGGGCTGCCAAGATTATCCAGGAGCAGGAAGTGGCGGCCCGGATGAACGACCTTCCCGCTTCCCTGAAAGACAAGGTCAAAGGCGGCGGCTCCCTGACGGCCCTGCCCATCATCGAGACGCAGGCCGGAGACGTGAGCGCATACATCCCCACCAATGTGATCTCCATCACCGACGGGCAGATCTACCTGGAGCAGGGGCTTTTCAACCAGGGCGTGCGTCCTGCCATCAACGTGGGTATCAGTGTGTCCCGCGTGGGCGGCAGCGCACAGGTGAAATCCATGAAGAAGGTGGCCGGAACCCTGAAGATAGACCAGGCCCAGTGGACCGAGCTGGAAGCCTTCTCCAAATTTTCGTCCGACATGGATAAGGTCACGGAAATGGCGTTGGACAAAGGCCGGAAGAACAACCAGCTCCTGATCCAGCCCCAATATGCGCCCATGCCGGTGGGCGAGCAGATCGCCGTGCTGTACTGCGGCACCCGCGCCCTGATGCGGGATATTCCGGTGGCCAGGGTGCGCGAGTTCCAGGAGGCTTTCCTGGAGCGTATGAGAGCCTCTCACAAGGCCGACGTCCTGGACCCCCTCGCCGCCGGACAACTGAGCGACGAGATTACGTCCGCCATTGAAAAAGTGGCGGCCGAGGTGGTCCTCTCCATGAAAGAATAGCTTATGCCCACTCTCAAGGAAATAAAGGGCCGGATCGGGTCCGTGCAGAATACGCTCAAGATTACATCGGCCATGAAGCTGGTGTCGTCGGCCAAGCTTCGCAAGGCCCAGACCGCCATCGAAAACATGCGCCCGTATCAGGAGCAGCTGCAGCGTATCCTGGGAGCCACCCTGTCTGCCGCGGGCGGATTTGACGGCCTGGAACGGGAAAAGGCGACCGGGCCGGTGCTGGTGGTGGCTGTCGCCTCCAACACCTCGCTGTGCGGCGGATTCAATGCCAATGCGGTGGCGAAAGTGCGGGAACTCCTGAAGGAATACCCTGATGCGCAGGTGGTTTCCGTGGGCAGGAAAATGGCCGACGCCATGAAGAAGGCGGGCCGTCCTTCACCTTCGGAATTCGCCGGCGTGACAGACTTGAACGCGCTCAGCGCCGCTCCGGCTTTTTCTCCTGCCGCCGCCCTGGTTTCCAGCCTGATGGAGGCGTGCGAGAGCGGGAGAATCGGCAAGGTGTTCCTGGTGTATAACCACTATGTGTCGGCTTCGCGGCAGGAACCCGTTGCGGAACAGCTGCTTCCGGCCTCGGCTGTGATCCAGGCTGCATCGGCGACGGCTTCCGGCATCGAGGCCATCCTGGAACCGTCGGCCGCGGAAATTCTGGAAAGCCTTGTCCCCAAAACCTTGAAGCTGAAGTTGTTTACGGCCCTTCTGGACAGCGCCGCGGCCGAACATGCCGCCCGCACCGTAGCCATGCAGACGGCCACCGACAACGGCGAGGAACTGCTGGAAGAACTCACCTTGCAGTACAACAAGGGACGCCAGCAGAAAATCACCTCCGAGATCCTGGACCTCGCCGGCGGGCAGAACAATTAATCAGACATTTTGTGCCGGCCGGCCGGTTTTTTGGCGGCGCTGTCCAGGAGGGAAAGGAATAGTTCCCGGTGAGGAGCGTCCGAAGCCTGGATCTGTTTCTTGTAATGCGATTTGGTGGCTTTCAGCGTGGGAATGGAACTGTTTGTCAGCAAGTGGATCAAGTCGTAGGGGAATCCGGCGAAAAACATCGTGCACATCTTGTAAAAGTGACGGGACTGGCCGGGAATCTCTTCTCGCAGCAGTCCGATGGCGTTATCTTTGAGCATGTTTACAGATTGTTCCAGTTCCTGTAAATCGGCATTGTTTTCCCGGAAGGCGTCCAGTTTCTTCTCGAACGCCCGGAAGTATGTTTCCCGCCGGGCGCGTCCGTCGCTCTTGAAATACTCTTCCGAAATCAGGTTCAGCTCGTTCATCTGATGGGCTAGGATGGCATTGGCCAGTTGGGCTCTGCCCTCTTTCTCCGCCTCTATCTGCAGGCGGATGTCCTCAAGGCTGGCCATGTCTTCTTGGATTCTTCTTCTGTGATTATGAACAAATATGAGAAAGGTGGAAATGCCGAAGGTTGCCAATAGAACAAAGAACAGGGCTTGGGTTTGGTTCCGACGCTGCTGTTTTTCTGCTTCCTCACGGAAGAAGCGGCTCCTGGCATGGCTCACCGACTGGTTCAGTGCCTGTTGCAGGATGGAATCCTGGATCGTAACGGCATCTTGCAGGTAGTCAATGGCCTCTGTGTCGTTTCCCTGCCGGTGTGCAATCCGGAACCGGTCAAAGCTGACCGAGGCTTTGTCCCTGCCGGTTGTCGCAAGAGAATCAGCCCGTGCCATCAAGCGGGCAGACGTGGTGACGTCTCCGGCAAAATACGCCATCACCGCCATAGCGCCCAAATCCGAAACGTCAAACGTCTCCAGGTCCGCCTTCTGGAAGTAGGCATACGCCTCTTCGCCATGATTGTTGTCCATCCCGCCGAGTCTTCGGGCATAGGAAAGGTAGAGTTCTTTCCGAAGGTCGATGTCCAGAGAGTCCTGCTGCAGCAGGCTTTGGAACAGTGCTTCACTCTCTTCCCGCTGTCCGTTGTTATTGTAGGCAGTGGCAAGTTCAAGCCGGGCGTTATCTATATAATTCTGTTTCCCCGATTGCTCGAAGGCAGAAAGGGCTCTTTCGTAAAATGATACCAAATGTTCCCTGTCATAAGAGGCAGCATATAAATCCCCTAACTGCTGGTTTGCAAGCCCTAAATATAGATAGTCCCCCAACTGAAGTGCCAAATCCCCTGCTTTGTCAAATGAGAGGGATGCTTCCGCCAGATGGTGAGCATTGGACTGAACTCGCCCCCAGTAATAATATGCCAGCATCCTTTTCTTTTTGGGTAGCCGATGCTCGAAATACACAACCGCGGGTTTTATAAGGGAGTCGGACGTAAGGTCAATATAACACTTGTCCATGGCCATGCTCAGAAGAAGGAAATAGTCTGCCCGTTCCCTGCGGGACAACATCCGGTCCGGGTTCATGCTCCGAAGGAGTGCCAGGGCGCTGTCCGGCTGTTCCCGGACCAGCGGTTCATAGTGTTTCCACAACCGGTTACACGAACATAGTGCCACCAAACATACAACAAGAACTGAAATTTTTCTACTCATAAATAAAAGCTACCGGACAAACTCCTCTGGAGTGCCTAACTTAATTCTATCAAAAATCCGGTAGCCCATACAGTATGGACCGACCGGAATAAAAACACGGTCCAATCCATAAAACCGGAGGCCTGCTACAGCCTAAGGGAACAATGGATTGGACCGTGTAAGGCACACGACCCAACCCATCAATCCTGTCCCCTAAAGATAAGTGTAGCAGTTCCGGTTTTAGATTGACAGGATGAAGGCATTCAATGAATGTGAATGTTCTTCGCTTGCAAATATAGCGACTCCGGAGCGGAAATGCAAAAGGCAATGGCAAAAACCTCGTGCAAAAATGAAGATACAACCTATTTTTCTGTTAATCACTTGGTAATCAATTGTTTGTTTTTATAAAAAACAGCCTATTTCATGCATATCCTTCCAAGTCCTTTTGCGAACTTTGCGGCGCCTAAATTCTAATTCTATTATATGAAAAAAACCTCAGCACTCGTGCTTGCGCTCCTGGTAGGAGTGGCGGCCATGCCTGTAAAGGCAACAAACAAACCATCATCATCATTCGACTCATCAGAAATACTTGTTGAGAAAAAAAACGAGCAGAATACTAATCGCCCTAGGGTCCCTTCTGCAACCCGCATTGAAGCGTACTTCAATGACGAGACGTCATCTGTAGAGCTATATCTTACCGCCGCCGGAGAAACTGTATGCATTGCATTAGACAATGCCCATACGGGTGAGAGTGGAGCTACCGTTGTCCCCGGAAATGGCCTTTCGGAGATTCCTTTTTCAGCGTCTGCGGGGCTATGGACTATCACCATCACGCTAGAGAATGGGATGGTTTATCAAGGTTGTTTTACCATCTAGCAAATAATGGGTTGATATAATACTTTAATGAACGAAAAAATGAAAAAGATTTATGTATATTTAATGATGACTGTGGTGGTCATAACTCTCTCCTTTTTTGCTTCGTCGTGTAACAAGAACGATTTAGAGGTTCCTCTGCAAGCTTCTCTGGTTGATGTCCGGGATGGGCAGTCTGCATTGGAGAATTTCTCTATTTCCCTTTCAAAGGCTGTATATGCATATCCGGAAGTCCGGGAGTTCCTGAAATCGGAGGCAATGAAGAGATTCGACAACGATGATGAAGTTTTTTATCCTTTTGTTAAGTATCAGGAAGTTGGAACGCTTGGAACTTTCCGGGAAATTCTTGTCCGGGAACTTGGAAGTGAGGAATTGATGAAACAGATTGAGGAAGAGGTCTTGACTTTGACCATTCTGGTTTCAGATGCCACATGGTTTGACAGTGAAGGTTTTTGTTTGGATCGTTGGGATACCTCCGATTCTTATGTCGCAATCACTTATCGTGAAGGGGACGGTGTTTGCCGGAAACTGTTCGGGAACGGATGCCTCATTGGAACAATTGAAAAGGGAACGATTCCTGGAGGACCGGTTCTGATTGTCAAGGAAAACGAGAGAGTAGTAGCGTCTGCACCAACCAAAGGAGGTGCCGTGAACTATTCTTTCATTTCCGACGTTTTTAATGCAAGCAAAAACCCTCCGAAAACAAAGGATAACTACTCTTGGGAGTGGCTCAATGAAGCTCAGGGCGAGAATTCCAATATCGTTTATGCTTCTACATTGAATTCCATCAACCCGGATATTATCACTGCATATAATCTTTTCAAGAATAACCCCTATGCCTGCCAGAATGATTATATCTATTACGGAATGACTTCCAATGCCTCTGTAGGACTGTTAAGGAAAGATGTGAGAAACAAAATATATCGTTTCAAATTGCATCCCGATGCTTTTGAGTCAATTTTTGACGATACAGAACGCAATTCTGTCAATTATTATGGGATTGACGATGGGGGACATGGATATAATATGCAGGACTCGCAAGCAACAGTATATGCAAAACTATGGGCGGATGGTTGTCTGGAGATTCGGTTTACCATTATGGCTGGTTCCAAAGGGAACTGTTCTGTGGCTTATTCCGTAAAAGCCAGAGATTTATTTACCGTAAAAAACGATATTGTAAAGAAGGAGGAGTGGGGGGCCACCTTGTTCAAGTGGTATATCAACTGGCGCTACTCCTTCAATGAAAGTGGAAACTATAAGAGAAATGCTACATCATTGAACGCAAAGTGGTATTATCCCAATGACAACTTTACTCTTCCGGAATGGGATTTGCCTAATCTGTCCTCATATTCCCTTAAGGTGGAAGAAATAGATAGGGGTGTTACCAATTACGACGAAATCACGGTTACTTACAAGATTGCAAGCTCGACTACTGAAAAAATCAATTATGAATATGATACCACTGGCGAAAATGACAAACAGGTTGGGAAGATTGAACTAGGCTGGAGTGGCAATGACGAAATATCGATGTCGGAAAAACAGTCAATTCAATGGACGGACAAAGATGATTTCTTGGGAAGTCCAATAGTCTCTTATTCTGACAAATACGTAAAAAAGGCTACGTCATCCTCTCAATACGAACTCTATACATATGGATCAAACCGATTTGAATTCACCATTTTACCCTATCGGTACTAAAAAGAAGTCGAGATGAAGCACCACAATAACGTCATTCCTCTCATGCTGTTGTTGCTGATTTGTTCATGCACAAAAGAAGACGATACGCTGGAACGGATCGGGGATATGGTACGGGGGAAGTATGTCCTTACGACCATGACATGGGGAGGGTCCCCGATAGATCTGGATGGAGACGGAACGTGCAGCAAGGATTTGAAGGAGGAATTTTCCGCTTTCAGTTTTGCCGGGTCGGTTATTTCCACCCCTGTGTCCGTTCATCCGCCCCAGCTCTATGACAAGGAAGAGATCTTCCAACTTGTGGCCCCTATGCAAGACATCAAGTATGACAAACTATCGGAGGAGTATTCATTAAGGAACGACTTGTCAGGAGGGTGCCTCTATATTTATTATTCGTACACAGTCCAGGAGGACGGGTCCTTGTCGTATCAGACCGTGAATGACCGGATAGACGATTCCCGGTATTGGGAAAATGACTGGGATATTGAGTATCTCGATTACCATTACACCTATGGTGACCGTGTCCTTTCCTTGCAGGACGGAACGTTGTCTGTCCGGATAAAGGGCTGCTATTATGATTTCCATTCAGGACAGTTGGTGACTGGCCCGGTAGATTTGAAGTATGAGAGGGTGTCGTTTGCTCTTCCTTAGCCTGTCCATCGCTGGTCCGGGGGTGCTGGTGTATGCCCAGGCCCCGGACCAGTTGGATACGCTCTCTGCCTCCATGGTGGTGGCCGATGATGACCGGGCATTGTTGTCGGGACTGACTTCCTATGATGGCGAGGCACTCCGCACAGGCGTGACAGCTCTGGGTGTTCCGGACATCGTCCGGACCCTGAAGACGCTTTCCGGCGTGGCGTCGGGCATGGAACTGACCTCCGGACTGTATGTCCATGGCGGGGACGGAAGCGATAACTTGTACCTGCTTGACGGTGTTCCGCTGCTGCAAGTGGCCCACCTGGGCGGTATTTTCTCGTCCTTCAATACGGAGGCCATCCGTTCCCTGGACTTTTACCAGAGCGGTTTCCCGGCCGCCTATGGGGGCCGCGCCTCCTCGGTGGTGGACATCAGCACGAAAGAGGGGGACATCCGGCACCATCACGGGACGGCCAGCATGGGATTGCTGGACGGACATTTCACGATAGGCGGGCCCCTGCCGGGCCATCGCCTTACCTATTATGCGGCCTTGCGCCGCAGTTGGCCGGACATCCTGCTGCTACCGGCACTCTCCGTCTATAACTCCGGGAAAGACCAAAAGACGTCCGGCTCCTACTATTTGTATGATATGAATGTGAATGTGGCTTGGACGCCCGGAACGGAAGACAAGATCTCGTTCCGCTACTATCGAGGCCGGGACAAGTTCCGTTATTCTTATTCCAGCCAGGACAAGTATTATGGGAAAGAAATCTACCAGGAAGAGAGTTTTCGTAAAATCGGAATGGATTGGGGAAATCTGGCGTTGTCGGGCGAATGGATACACCATTTCACACGGAATGCCCCTCTTCGCGTCCTGGCCTATTATTCCCGGGGCGCTTCCGACATCGGTTATGAGACAAAAGAGTTTGGCCTGCAGGGAGATGCGCTCTTGGAACGCTCCTTCTCCGGAGGAGACAGGGGACATGTTTCGCTGCTGGGCGTCGAAGGGGAACAGTCCCTTTATCTGGAACACCATCGCATTGCCGTGGGCGTGGACTACCAGTATGCCCGATATGTTCACCCCGGCTTTCAGGACGCCTCGCATACAGTCAGCCTCTATGCCGATGACAAGATTTCCCTTGGCGCATGGACGCTCCTTGCAGGCTTCCGGCTGGACGGCAGCCGGACCGCACAAGCATCCTTCGTAATCCCGCAACCGCGCCTGATGGCGAGTTATTCCTGGGGAGCCCCCCTTACCGTCAATGCAACGTATACACGGACGGTCCAGTTCTCTCACCTGCTGACTTCCATCTACCTAGACCTGCCCACGAACCGCTGGGCCCCGTCCTCGGACCTGCTGCCCCCCACGGACGTGCATCAGCTTACCGTCGGGTTTCGTGCCTTCCCGCATCCATCCCTGTCGTTCAAGGGGGAGGTGTATTATAAGCACATGGATAATCTGGTCATGTCCTCCAACGGGGTCACGCTCTTTCCGTCGGCGGACGATGGCAACGGGGACTACGCCTGCGGGAATGGCCGTGCATACGGGATGGCCCTTGAAGGCCGATACCGGACCGCCACGACCGAGACCACTCTTTTTTACACGCTGTCCTGGTCTTGGCGCAATTACCCGGACATTCATCCATATTGGTTCCTTGACCGGTACGACAACCGGCACAAACTGACCATCAGGCATGCGTGGCAAATCAGCAAGGCTGTCGGGCTGGACGTGCAGTGGGACTACCATTCCGGCAACAGGGTCACGCTCCCGGAGCATGTCCTGGAAAGGCCCGGCTCCCCGAGTAAACTTCTGTATTCCGCTCCCAACAACATGCAGATGCCCGCCTGGCACCGGTTGGACGTGGGACTGCGGGTACAGAAAATGACGAAAAGGGGGCATGAAGGCGTGTGGACCTTCGGCTTGTATAATGTCTATTGCCGGAAAAACCCCCTTGTCCTGCTCCTGGAGGACTCCAAGCAGAACCCCGGCCACTATTCCCTGAAGGGATATGCCCTTCCGGCGATTCCTTCAGTGAGTTACATGATACGTTTCTGACCATGAAAAAGATACTGAACATCATTCTGTTGATGGGGCTTGCTACGGCCTGCGAGTCGTACATGGATTACCCGGACATCCGGGGAGACGGGAAATATTATTTGGAATGCTTCCCGAGCTCCGGTCCCGATTCCACGTCTCTGGTCTTGTACCGGACCCATCCCCTCAATCGAGACGCACGGGATTATGCCTTGGCCCCTGTGTCGGCACACTTGCTCGTCAATGACACTCCGGTGGCGTGGCAATCTACGAGGAAGGACGGGAACGGGCTTCTGTTCTCTGCCGCAACGGACCTGGCGGAGGGGGACCAGGTCAGGCTTGTCGTTCGGGAGGCTGGAGACGATGTCGTCATTGCGGAGTCGTGCATTCCTTCTCCGCCTCGTTTCACTTATCGGCGAGTGTTGACCTCCAACTGGAATGACCGCTATCATGTTTTGCTGGACAGCGAAGAAAATGCAGGGCGGAACTATTATGGGGTTCGTCTGGAGGGCCTGTTTCGCTACACGACCCGCTTCCCTGATGGAAGCGTGGAAGTCCGGGATGCTCCCATGCGAGACCTCAGATATGGCGTGAATGGTTCCAACGACAGCCTTGATTTGTCGGGCAAAGTGGAAGGACGGTTCCAGTCCGTATCTGTCGCAGGGCAGAAGATGATTGTGTTCGAAGTGGATGGGAGTGGCGACTCTCCGTATGAACTGCTGGTTGACACTCCCAACATAGAAGACCGTATTGAATGGCTATATATGGATCTTCCCAGCCATCGCCGCGCCCTGTATCGCCTGCATTTGTATCGTATGAGCCCTGCGGCCTATCGTTTCTTTGTGCCGCAGGAGAACGAGGTCCTGTCCGGCGCCGGATTGGTGTCTCCGCTTACCGTTCAAGGAAACCTTAAAGATGCTTTTGGCATGGTTGAATGTGTGGGTGGCGCTTCAACCGAATGGCTCCCCGCCCTTACGCAGGAAGGGGATTGACAAAATGGGGGACGCGGCAGTCGGCCTTTGCCATGCGGAAGTGCCCGCCTCACCCGCTTTTCAGTATTGCTGGAATAACCCGCTGGGTGATATCCTGAAAAATGATTACCTTTGCACCCGTTATGACAAAGGCGATTGTATTTGACCTGGGCGGTGTGCTCATTGACCTGGACCCGGACCGTTGTATTCGGGCATTCCGGGAGATACTTGGTTTTGAGCGCATTACAGAGCTTTTGGACCCCTGCCACCAGAAGGGAATCTATGGCGACATGGAGGCCGGGCTTATCTCTGCCGACGAGTTCCGTGCGCAGATACTCGCGGAATCGCGCCCGGGATGCACTGCGGCCGATGTAGACCGCTCCATGGCGGCACTTCTTGTGGGGATGGCCCCTTACAAGGTGCAGCTGCTTCAGGATTTGGCGGCCAGGTATCCGCTTTACGCCCTCTCCAACAACAACGACATCTCCATGGCCCGCTTCCATCAGATTTTCGAGGAGATGGGACTGGACTGGCAGCATGTGTTCCGGGAGGAGATCATCTCTTGCCGGCTCAAGATGCTCAAGCCCGGGCCGGAAATTTTCCGGGAGGCAGTGCGCCGGATCGGGTTCGCCCCGCAGGACATCCTTTTCGTGGACGACTCCATGCGCAATGTGGAGGGCGCCCGCGCCGTGGGTATCCAGGCTGTTTACTATGAGCAGGGGACAGATCTTCGCCAAGTGTTCAAAGACCTTCTGTAACATGTCCCTGCTGTCACATTTCCGTATCAGCCCGCCGGCGGCCGAAAAACTCCCTCCCGGAGAGGTGGACGCCGCCTACAGGCGGTACCGCACCCGGACGTTCTGGGGCGTGACGGCAGCCTATACCCTGTACTATGTGTGCCGGATGACCCTGGGCGTGGTCAAGCAGCCCCTCATCGACGGGGGTATCCTGTCGGCCGGCCAGCTGGGTATCATCGGCTCTGCCTTTTACTTCGTGTACGCGGTGGGGAAGTTCACCAACGGGTTCCTGGCCGACCACTGCAACATCCGCCGCTTTATGGCGGTGGGGCTGGGGATTTCGGCCCTGGTGAACCTGGTCCTGGGTATCCTGGGCCTGCTGCATGGACCCCTGGGCATCGCCTCCATGGTGATGCTGCTCTCCTTCTCCATCCTTTGGGGGCTTAACGGCTGGGTGCAGTCCATGGGCTCGCCGCCCGGTACCATCAGCCTGTCCCGCTGGTTCCCGCTCAAGACGCGGGGAACCATGTACAGCATCTTCAGTTCCACCCCGCAGCTGGGAAAAGCCGTTTCCATGATCGTGACTGGCTTTATCGTAGCTGCCGTGGGCTGGCAGTGGGGCTTTCTTTCCGCCGCCGCTGCCGGTGTGGTGGGTACGGTCATCGCCCTGGTGTTCATCTCCGATACGCCGGAAAGCCGGGGGCTCCCTTCCGTGCAGGAACTCTCCGGGGAACCACTGCGTGAGCTGGACAAAAAGCCCGTGCAGGACCTGCAGAAATGGGTTTTCCGCCATCCCGGCATCTGGGTTATCGCCATCTCTACGGCTTTCCTGTACATCACCCAGCACGCCGTGAGCGACTGGGGGGTGCTGTTTCTCCAAAAGCAGAAAGCTTTCTCGCTGGAAGGGGCTACGCAGGTAATCGGCATCGCGGAGGTCTTTGGCGTTGCCGGCAACCTGATGGCCGGCTGGCTTTCGGACCGGGTGTTCCGGGGCAACCGGGTGCGGCCGGTGGTCATTTCCGGCGTGCTGGCGGTCTTTTCCTTGGCGGGCTTCCTATTCCTGGGCGGCAGCTACTGGGCCAACGTCGCTTTTGTCGCACTGTTCAGCATGGCCTTCAGCGTGGTGTTCTGCATTGTGGCCGGCCTGATGGCCCTGGACTTTGTGCCTCGCAAGGCCACCGGTGCCGCCCTGGGGATTGTGGGCATTTCCAGCTATGCGGCCGCCGGAGCCCAGTCCCTTGTGAGCGGCTTCCTGATCGAAGGCAATGTGGCCGACGGTCTGTACAACTTTACGCCGGTGTCGGTTTTCTGGACCGCTGCCTGCCTTGTCGCCTTCGTGCTGCCGGTTATCGGTTGGAAGTATTTGCGCCCGAAAGAGTAAATAATATGTGTTTTTGGGCCATAGTTTCTGAAAAAGCATTAACTTTAAGGGCTAAAACCACATAAAATGAAAGATTTGCTCCGTCCCCTGGGGACATTCAAGTTCTGGAAAGAACTGGTAATTATGACACTGGGCATGGCTATCGCCGCCGCGGCCGTGTATTATTTCCTGATGCCCAGCAACCTGATTATCGGTTCCATCACCGGTCTGTCCATGGTGCTGTCCAATATTTTCACGGCTGCGGGCATCCCGGTGAAAGTGTCTGTGATGGTAACGGTGATTAATGCAATCCTGCTGGTGCTGGCCTGGTTCCTGATCGGGAAGGAGTTCGGGGCCAAGACCGTGTACACGGCGCTGATCTTGGGTCCGCTTATCGACATGTGGGAAAAGATTCTGCCATACCAGAAGCTCGTGGAGCCCGGGCAGACCACGGTCATGGGCGAAATCTGGTTCGACCTCATCTGCTTTGTCCTTATCCTGAGCATCTCGCAGACCATCCTGTTCCATATCAACGCCTCTACCGGCGGGCTTGACATTCTGGCCAAGATTGTGAACAAATACCTGCACTTCGACATCGGCACTTCCGTCACGGTAGCCGGGGCCATTATCTGCTGTACGGCTTTTGCCATCAATCCTTTCCGGATGGTGGTAATCGGCCTCATCGGCACCTGGATCAACGGTATCGCGCTGGATTACTTCACGGCCAGCCTGAACCGTCGCAAGCGCGTGTGCATTATCTCCTCCCAGTATGAACGCATCCGCAAATACATTATCGAAGACCTGCAGCGCGGCTGCTCCCTCTATAATGTCACGGGCGGCTACAACGGCCATCAGAACATAGAGATTCAGGCCCTGCTCACCCAGGACGAGTTTGCCAATCTGATGGATTTCATCAAGACCAACGACATCCATGGGTTCATCACCGCCGGAAACGTAAGCGAAATCTATGGAGACTGGAACCAGAAAAAGAAAAAAATCCATAAAAAATAACGGCGTTTGTCCGTTTTGGCATGGAATTGGATTTAAGGGGTATCAGACATAAATATTGATACCTTACTATACAGCAATGCCCGCCGCCAATTGTGAAATTCGCGTGCGGGGTTTCTTTTTGTCCCTGAAATGCGTATCTTTACACAAAACCCAGTTACGATGAAAAGTTATATCAAAGAGAATAAAGAACGGTTTTTCCAGGAACTGTTCTCGCTCCTGCGCATTCCCTCGGTGAGTGCCCAGCCGGAGCACAAGCAGGATATGTACCGCTGCGCAGGCCGCCTGGTGGAACTGCTCAAGGAAGCCGGCGCGCAGGAGGCGGCCGTGTACGAGACCGCCGGGCACCCCGTGGTGTTCGGCCGGTACGACCAGGGCGCCCCGAAGACCATCCTGGTCTATGGACATTACGACGTACAGCCGCCGGAGCCGCTGGAAAAATGGCGCACAGACCCCTTTGAGCCCGTGATCGCCCCGGACCCCGCCACCGGAGAGGAAGCCATCTACGCCCGTGGCGCCAACGACGATAAAGGCCAGCTTTTCATGCACCTGAAAGCTTTCGAGTTTTTACTGAAAAAAGGCCTTCTGAAGCACAACGTGAAGTTTATCTTCGAGGGGGAGGAAGAGATAGGCAGCCCTTCGCTGCCGGCGTGGATCAAGGAGCATAAAGACTGGCTCAAGGCCGACGTAGTCTTGGTCTCGGACACCACCATGATCTCAGAAAAGGTGCCGTCCATCAACTGTGGCATGCGCGGCCTGGCCTATCTGGAAGTGACGGTGACCGGTCCCAACAAAGACCTCCATTCCGGCCATTATGGCGGGGCGGTGGCCAACCCTATCAACGTGCTTTGCGCCATGATCGCCTCTCTTCAGGATGCCGACGGGCGCATCACCGTGCCGGGCTTCTACGACTCCGTCGTGGAGTTGTCGGCCCAGGACAGGGCCCTGCTGAACCGGGCTCCCTTCGACCTGGAAGAGTACAAGGCGTTCCTGGATATCAACGAGGTGAAAGGGGAGAAAGGTTACAATACCCTGGAGCGCACGGCCATCCGGCCCAGCCTGGATGTGTGCGGTATCTGGGGCGGTTATACGGGTGCGGGAGCCAAGACGGTGCTTCCTTCCGTCGCGCACGCCAAAATCTCCATGCGCCTGGTGCCCAACCAGAAGGCCGACGACATCACGCGGCGCTTCGCGGAGCATTTCCGCTCCATCGCCCCGCCTTACGTGAAAGTGGATGTACAGCCCTGCGAGGGTGGTGACGGCTTCCTGATTCCGCTCAGTTCCCCGGCATTCAAGGCGGCTTCCCGCGCCATGGCGGAAGTTTACGGGGTGGAGCCGGTTCCCGCCCGGGGCGGCGGTTCCATCGCTATCCTGGCGCAGATGCAGCAGATTCTGGGCGTAGATCCCCTCCTGATGGGCTTCGGCCTGGAACGGGACACCATCCATTCCCCCAACGAGAGTTATCTGCTCCGCCAGCTGTTCGCCGGCATGGAGTCCATCGCCCTGTTCTGCCAGTACTGGTAGGAGCCCGCAGCACTTAAGTCGCTGATTTTAAGTTTCTTACGTTTATATTGGTGCAATTTTTTGTGCACCAATACACGCGTATGTTGTTGATTCTGAGCATGGTAGGTGCTGCGGAGCGAATCAGGCCATGACGGCCGGTTTGTAGCGAAGGGTGAGGTAGAGTGCCCGCACGGCCAGATGTACGAAGTAGGCTCCCATCAGCAGGTGGAGGGCCTGCTTCGGTGTTATCCCGGAGCCCAGGATAACTCTGCCGGCAAACCACACGGCGAAAAAGCCCAGGGCGCACAGGAGGGTGCTGTTGCGCAGGTCCCGTGAGGCAGTGGCACCGATGAAGATGCCGTCCCAGATAAAGGCCGGGCAGCCGATCAGGGGCATCAGCAGCAGCCAGGGGATATACGGCCGTCCGGCGTCCACGACGGCGGGGTCCGAACTCATCAGTTGGAAGAGCGGCACCCCGCCCAGGCCGTACACCAGCATGAAGAAGGCCGCTACCGCCAGGCCCCAGAGGAAGGTTTCCCGCACGGTGGCGGATACGCCTTCCCGGGAGCCCGTTCCGATGAATCGGCCTGTAAGCGCTTCGCCGGCGTAGGCAAAGCCGTCGGAGAAGTAGCTGAAAATCATGAGCAGTTTCATCAGGATGGCACTCACGGCCAGGACCATGTCTCCGTGTCGGGCCGATATCATCGTGAAGCCGATATACACGGCAATCATCCCCAGGCTCCGCAGGAACAGGTCCCGGTTCATGGTGAAAAACCGGACCCTCGTCGCCGCCCCTGAAGACTCGTCCACGATTTTGGCGTTTTTCATGGCCGGGAAGGGAAGAAGGGGCGAGGTTGGAGCGCCGGTGAAGGCGGGGTAGCGGCGGCGGGCGGCGACAAGGCAGTAGGCGAAGCCGCTCCACTGGGCGATGACGGTTCCGGCGGCGATGCCGGGAAAGCCCATGGCGGGAATCAGGACCTGGGCTGCCGGAAACAGGCTGCCCGGCCCGCCCACGCCCAGGGACAGCACCACGGAAAAGAAAATGTTGAGCCCGTTCACCAGAAGGTCCGCCACCATGGGCCGGACGGTGTCCTGCACGCCGATATACCAGCCTTTGAGTGCAAAGAGCGAGAGGGTGGCCGGTGCCGCCCAGATACGGATGTAGAAGTACTGCGTGGCCAGCTGCCTGACCTCGGGCGAGCAGTCCACCACCAGGAAAGCCAGCCAGATAACTACCCATTGCAGCGCAAGCAGCGCCAGTCCGGACAGCAGGGCGATGCCCAGCGCCCGCCGCAAGATGTCGCCGACCTCCGCCCCCGCCGGTTTCGCCCCCGTCCTCGCCGGTCCAGTCTCCGCCCCCATCGGGCCCGCCCCCGGCCGCCCTGCAGCCAGTTGCCGGCCATAGGCCTGGGCGGTGAGACCGCCGGTGCCCACGCGCAGGAAGCCGAAGCTCCAGTACAGCAGGTCGAAGAGCATGGTGCCGATAGAAATGCCCCCGATCAGGGCGGCGGACGAGTACCCCGCCGCTCCCAGATGCCCTGCCACAGCAATATCTACCATGCCTACCAGCGGCACGGTGATATTGGCCAGGATGCTGGGCAGCGCCAGGCGCAGTATTTCCTTGTTCAGTCTCATATAAAAGACACGTTATAAGGGGATACGCATTCCTCGGAGCATCGGCCTTTTATTTGCGGAGGGAAATGCGTATCCCCTTACCGGAACTTCTTGTCCTCTTCCAGCATGCCCAGGTAGGAGCTGTAACGCTCCTGGGCGATGAGCCCTTCTTCTACGGCGGCCTTCACGGCGCAGCCGGGCTCGTGGGTATGCGTGCAGGGGGTGAACCGGCACCCGGCCGACACCCGGAGCATTTCGGGGAAGTACTTGGCGATTTCCTCCTTTTCCAGGTCTACCAGGCCGAACCCCCGGAGCCCCGGAGAATCAATGACATAGCCTCCGCTTTGAAGGGGATACATCTCATAGAGGGACGTGGTGTGCCTCCCTTGCAGGTGGGCGGTGGATATGCTGCCGATCTTGGGTGAGAGCGAAGGGTCCAGCGCTTTGATCAGGGACGATTTACCCACGCCGCTCTCTCCGGAAAACAGATTGATCCCGCCCCGGCAGGCCTCGCGGATGTCGGCCACGCCTTCGCCGGTTTCCACCGAAGTCTGGATGACCCGGTATCCGGCGCCTTCGTAGATTTTCCGGAAGGCTTCGATCTGCTCTCCGGCTTCCTGCCGGTACAAGTCTGTCTTGGACAGGACGATGGTGACCGGGATCCCGTACACTTCGCAGGTGACCAGGATCCGGTCCAGGAAGGGCAGCTTCACCTGGGGAAAATACAGGGAGACAATCAGATAGGCCATGTCTATGTTGGCGGCGATGATGTGCGCCTGCCGGGACAGGTTGGTGGAGCGGCGGATGACGTAGTTCTTCCGCGGAAGGATCTCGGTGATGGTGGAACTCCCGTCTTCTTCCGTCTGGTAACGGACGCGGTCTCCCACGGCGATGGGATTGGTTATCTCGCTGGCCTTGAGCCGGATTTTGCCCCTGAGCACGGCGGGGAAGACTTCCCACGCGGGCAGCTCCGACAGCAAGTAATGGCTGCCGGCGTTTTTCACCACTGTTGCTTCACCTTGAATCATGTTGCAAAGATAATGAAAATCGGCCGATTTGCGATTTATCCGCCAAATCTGTAACTTTGTGCTTGATATGGCAGAAAACGATTGGAAATCAAGGCTGGGCGTGGTTTATTCCACCAATCCGGACTTTTCATACACCACCGCGGCCCCGGAGGCTGTACCCACTTTGGCCCCGGAGCGGCAGCGCCTGATCGTGGGGATAGACCGGCGCAACCGCGGCGGAAAGCAGGTCACCCTGGTCACCGGCTTCCAAGGGGCCGACGAAGACCTCAAATCCCTGGCCAAGACCCTGAAAACCAAACTGGGCGTGGGTGGCAGCGCCAAGGACGGGGAAATCACCATCCAGGGAGATTTCCGGGACAAAGTCTGCGATCTGCTCAAGGGCATGGGATATAACGCCAAACGGGGGAATTAAATGCTGCTGGAAGGGCCTTTCAAGACGGGAGAACTCCTGCTGGAGCAAACCCCATCCGGCACGGCTGGCGCGCCGGATGGGGCGCCGTTGCTGCTGGGCATCCTGGTTACGCTCTTCGTGGTATTGGCCCTGCTGGAACTGCGCAATCTCATCCACGTCGCCCCTTTCCTGTGGGACGCCGTGTTCCGGGCCCGGGGAAGCGTGGCGCTGGAGAATAACGTCCGGGTGGCCCGGGAGCGGAACGCCCTGGCCCTGATCCTGATTATCCCGGCTGTGCTCCTGATGTACCGTTATCGGCTATACGATCCGGATTTCCTGCAACCCTTCTCGGACAATATCCGCCTGGCCGTGATTGCCGGCGTTTTTTCCGCTTACCTGCTGCTGAGACTGCTCATTTATGTCTGGCTGCGCCCCCGCCGGCGGGCCGACCATTTCCGGATGGCGCACCGCTCCGGTTTTACCTTTTTCATCCTTCTGATGATACCCCTCATCGCTACGGTGATGGTCCTCTATCTGGTCGGTGCCAATGACTTTATAGTGAGGACCTTCCTCTATGCCGAAACGGGACTTGTCTATTTGGTTTTTTTACTGCGGAAAGCACAAATTTTGTCTTTATCTTGCAATCCTTTGCTAACTTTTTTGTACCTTTGCGGGCTTGAAATTCTGCCTACCGGCGCACTGGTCGCCACGGCTGTATTGTTGTAGAGAAGAGAAGTTAACAAAAATGAGTATCAAGAACATCCTGATTTCGCAGAAGGCCCCTCGTGTGCTTACTCAGTATCAGAGCGTTACAGAGAAGTTCGGCGTCAATTTCGAATTCCGCCCCTTCTATGTGGTTGAACCCCTTTCCTCTCGTGAATTCCGCGCCCAGCGAATCAATCTGTTGGACTACACGGCCATTGTCTTTTCCTCCCGTCATGCCATTGACGCTTTCTTCCATCTGGCCGAGGAACTGCGGACTAAAATTCCCGAGACCATGAAGTATTTCTGCACCACGGAGGCTGTGGCCATGTACCTGCAGAAACACATCGTGTATCGCAAACGGAAAATCTTTTTCGGCACCGGCACCCCCGAGAGCGTGGTTGCCCTGATCGGCCCCAAACACAAAGGCGAGAAATTCCTGATCACCACGTCGGATTCTTCCTCGTCAGAGGCCATCACCTCCCTTTTCCAGGCCAATAAGCTCAGTTTCAATACGGGCGTTTTCGTAAAGTCTGTCAGCCAGGACCTGCACGAGGTGAACCTGAAAGACTACGACATGATTGTGTTTTACAATCCGGCCGACGTGAAATCCCTGCAGGAGAATTTCCCGGATTTTGAACAGGGAGACATCAAAATGGTCTCCTACGGGAAATCCATCGTCCGCGCCATGGAAGAAGCCGGGCTCCGGATCGACGTGAAAGCCCCCTCTCCGGAGGCTCCCTCGGTGGCCCGTGCCATCGAACTGTACCTGGAAGGCCTTTAGTCATGACGGATGAAACCCTCACCAAGCAAGAGCGGCTCTGTGGCAAAAAAGCTGTGGAGGCACTCTTCGGGCGGGGTAAAAGCGGTACCAAGGGTTGCCTGAGATACCGTTTCCTGATGCGGGAAAGCGAAGAACTGCCTTCCCGGATTCTGGTTTCGGTCCCTAAACGCTCCTTCAAGCGGGCCGTGAAACGCAACCTTCTCAAGCGGCGCATCCGGGAGGCGTATCGCCGGCAGAAAGCCCTGCTGGGCCCCGGCATGGATGTGCTCTTTGTGTATCTTCCGCGGGAGGTGCTGCCGTCGGCCGATATCCATGCCAATATGGCGTCCGTGCTGTCGGAGATTGGTAGCCGTAAAGTGGAAATGGTTGATAATCAAATAAATATCAATAAGTGTCCGGGCGAAAATGACTAGACACTTTTTGCTAAAGATTTGAGTATGAGCGATTTCCGAAATACGCTGAAAAACATCCTGATTTTTCCTTTCGTGCTCCTGATCAAATTTTATCAGGTATGCATCAGTCCTTTCACGCCGCCGGCCTGCCGATTCACCCCTACCTGCTCGCAGTATGCCCTGGAGGCTTTCCGCAAGCATGGTCCCATCAAAGGCTTGTATCTGTCGGTGCGCCGCATCCTCCGCTGCCATCCGTGGGGCGGAAGCGGCTATGACCCTGTTCCTTAAGCTATGCCCAAGAAAGAAAAGATCCGTCAGATGTTCGACGGGATTGCCCCGTCCTACGACCGCCTGAATCACATCATGTCCCTGAATGTGGACAAAGTGTGGCGCCGTCATGCGCTGAAACAAATCGTGGACGGAACCCCGCAGCGGCTGCTGGACGTGGCCTGCGGGACGGGCGATTCCACCATCTCTGCCGCCGTGGCTGCCGCCGAGGGGTCCGTGGTTACCGGCGTGGACATCTCGGAGGGGATGATGGCCCTGGTCATGGACAAAGCCCGGAAGGCCGGTGTGGCAGACCGGATCCGCCTGCAGGTGGCCGACGGGGAAGCGCTTCCCTTTGCCGACGGCGCCTTCCACCGGGTTACCTGCGCCTTCGGCATCCGGAACTTCGAACACAAGGAGAAAGGCCTTGCCGAATTCCACCGGGTGCTCTGCCCGGGCGGCCGTGCCGTGATCCTGGAGCTTTCTGTCCCGCAGAACCGCGTAATCCGCTGGTTCTATGACCTGTATTTCCTGCATGTACTGCCCTGGATTGGCGGAGTGGTGTCCGGCGACAAGGCTGCCTACAAGTATCTTCCCGCTTCGGTCCACGCTTTTCCCGCCCCCGGGGAATTCTGCGCCATGATGCGGGAGGCTGGCTTTTCCCGCGTCTCCCATAAGGCCTTTACCCTGGGCCTGTGCCGGATGTATGTGGGAGAAGTGTAATTTATTTGCTATCTTTGCATTCGCAAAATAACTAAAAACCTGAACATGTCCGATTATTTTTACAACATGATTCCCAAGGAAGAGCTGGAGCGTTTGCCCTATCTGCCCACCTTGGGAGAGTTTGTGGAATGGATGGGAAAGACCTACGCCGACATGCCGGCGCTTTCCAACCAGACCGACACCATCACCTACAAAGAATTCTGTGACCGTATCGCCCGCCGCCGCGCCTTCATCGAGGGCCTGGGCCTTCCCAAGGGTGCGCATATCGCCGTTTGGGACCGCAACAGCCAGGATGCGATAGAGCTGTTCTTCGCTATCACGTCGGCCGGATATGTCGTGATGAATTTCCCGCCCACCCTGCCGGAAATGGCTGCCGTGGGTTCCTGCATGAAATTCGACATCGCCGCCATCTTCGTGCGCGAGGAGTTCATGCCCCTCACCGCCAAGATGCAGGGCGTGAAGGTGGTTCCCGCCTCCAGTATCGCTGAGGAGAAGGCTCCCGTCACCATCGTGGACAAGGACCAGCCGGCCGCCATCTTCTTCACCGGCGGCACCACCGGTTCCCCCAAGGGCGCCGTGCTCAGCCACCGGGCCTTCATGCGCGGCGGCTACAATGCCATCTTCAAGCCGGGCAAGGTAATCGGCGTACACCGTTATATCGCCCTGCTCCCGCTTAGCCACGTGTTCGGCGCCATCGCCGGCATGACAGGCTGCTTCTATACGGGCGGTCTGCTGTTCACCTGCGAAGACATGAAAGCCACCATCGGCAAGCTTCCCGTGATCAAGCCCACCCTGCTGGTGATCGTTCCCGGCATCTGCGACATCCTCGCCGGCCTGGTGAAGATGTATGGTCCGCAGTTCCTGGGCGGCAACCTGAAGATGATCATCTCCGGCGCCGCCAACGTGCCTCCCCGCCTGGTGGATATCTTCACCAAGCTGGGCGTGGAATTCTGCTTCGGCTACGGCCTCACGGAAACCGCCAACCTTACATCGGCCAATGCCAATGCCGTGGAAAAGCCTACTTCCATCGGCAAAATCTATCCCGGCCAGGAGACCAAGGTGGTAGACGGCGAGCTCTGGGTCAAGGGCGACAACCTCTTTTCCGGTTACTACAAAGACCCGGAGAAAACCGCCGAGGCTCTCACTCCGGACGGCTGGCTGCGCACCGGCGACCTGGTTCACTTCGATGACGAAGGTTTCCTGTATATCACCGGCCGCATCAAGAACCTGATTATCCTCTCCAACGGCGAGAACGTGAGCCCGGAAAGCCTGGAAGAGCCCTTCTATGCCGATCCCTGCGTGCGGGACGCCATGGTGAAGGAAGACAGCCTGAACGGCCATCAGGTGATTGCCGTGGAGATCCTTCCCTTCATGCCCGCCTTCGACGGTAAGCCCTGGGAAGAGGTGGAGGCTTATATGAACAACCTGGTGAAGAAGATCAACGCCACCCTTCCTACCACCCATCAGATTATCAAGGTTACCGTGCGCACGGAGGACTTCAAGCGCACCGGCAGCATGAAAGTGTCCCGCGTATGACCAGAGAGGAAGTATTCGAAGGCCTGAAAGAGATTCTGGCCGTGGTGCGTCCCAATACGGACCTTTCCGCCGCAAACTACAACACCGAGCTCGTCCGCGAGCTCGGTGTGGATTCCCTCACCATGATGCTGCTTTCGCTGGCGGTGGAGGATAAGTTCAAGATGCAGTTCCCGGTAGGGGAGGCTGCTCCCACAACCGTTGGGGAGGTCTGCGACGCCGTACTTAAGGCACTCGCTTAAATGCTTTTGACATAGCTCCTTCTGCGCTGGTAGGGCTGGGGGTCGTAAATGCCGAACAGGCTTTGCACCTTATGGTTTTCCTCCAGCTGAGGATTTAGTAACAACCGCTTGATTCCCAGGCGGTTGTAATTTTCATGCAGGTACTTGAACATGAGCAGGGCGGCCCCTTTGGCCTGGTATTCCGGCAGTACGCCTATCAAAAGGGCTTCCACCGTGTCGTTTTTCCGGGGGTTCAGCTGCGGGAGGATGTGCATCCAGCCCCAGGGGAAAATGCGGCCTTTGGCCTTCCGTACCCCGGCGGAGATATGCGGCATGGTTACCGTAAAGGCCACCAGGCGGTCCTGATCGTCCACCACCATGGCCACCAGGTCTTTGTTCATGACGGGGACATACTGTTTTACATACGTGTCTATCTGCTCTTCCGACAGCTTGGAGTATTCATACAGGGGGGCGAAGGCGTCGTTGAGCACATGGAACATCTCCCGCCCGCGGATGGCAAGCTGCCGGAGGTTCTTGGGACGGATCACATGCACGCCGTATTTTTTCTCTGCCAGGGAGGCATACTGGTACATGGCGGGTAGGGTGTCCGGAAGGTCTATATAGCGCTGGGTCCAGTCGGCGTCCTTGGTGAAACCCATCCGTTCCAGGTATTCCCCGTAATAAGGATAATTGTAGATTACGGTGAAGGGGCTTTCGTTCTCGAAGCCCTCTACCAGGAGGCCTTCCCGGTCCATGTCGGTGAAGCCCAGCGGGCCTTTCACTTTGCTGGCGCCCCTTTCGCGGCCCCAGGCCACGACGGCATCCACCAGGGCCCGGGCCACGCCGAAGTCTTCCACAAAGTCTATCCAGCCGAAGCGGACCACTTTCTCCCCCCATTTTTCGTCGGCCTTGTGGTTGATGATGGCGGCAATGCGGCCGACTGTCTTTCCCTGCTTCAGGGCAAGGAAAAGCTCTTTTTCGCAGAAAGCGAGCGCGGGATTGTTGTCTCCGAGGGTCTTGAACTCGTCGTCTTCAAAGGCGGGAACCCATTTGTCACAGTCTTTGTACAGTTCAAGGGGAAAGCGGATGAATTGTTTTAACATGTCTTTTCCCTTTACGGGAACGACTTGCAGGTTGGCGTCAGGTTTCATGTACAGTAGGTTTACGACTGCAAATATAACCAGAATTATTCTTATCTTTGCAAGATATAGATTAAAAAGACATGATAGACAAGAAGACATTCGATAAATGGAACTGGTTGGTCGCCCTGGCCGTACTGCTGGTTTCCGGGGTCACCTACCTCTCCACCATAGAGCCCACCGCCTCCTTCTGGGACTGCGGGGAATTCATCGCATCGTCCTACAAACTGGAGGTGGGACATCCCCCGGGAAACCCTGTTTTCCAGCTCATTGCACGGTTCTTTACCATGGGGGTGAAGCCGGAGCATGCCGCCCTGGCGGTGAATGCCATGAATGCCATCCTGAGCGCCCTCACCATCTTTTTCCTGTACCTGACCATTGTCTTTTTTGCCAAGCGGGTGGTCGCCGGCAGGGCATCCGTGTCCGGCGCCTCTCCGTCTTACAGCATGGCCCAGGCCACAGCCATTTTCGGTTCCGGTGTGGTGGGCGCCCTGGCCTACTGTTTCAGTGACACGTTCTGGTTCAGCGCCGTGGAGGGAGAAGTGTATGCCATGAGTTCGCTGTTCACGGCCGTGGTGTTCTGGGCCATGTGCCGCTGGTACGAAACGGCAGACCGTCCCCATGCCAACCGCTGGATTGTGCTCATTGCCTTCCTGATGGGCCTGAGCATCGGCGTTCATCTGCTGAACCTCCTTACTATCCCGGCTTTCGTATTCATGTACTATTACCGGAAGAACGAGGACAAGAAACTGTCTTTCAAGCAGCTTGCGGTGGTTTTCCTGATCGGCGTGGTCATCGAGTTCCTGCTGGTCTATCTCTTTATCCCGTATCTGCCCAAACTGGCGGCCTTCTTCGACCGCATCTTCGTGAACGGGTTCGGCCTGCCCTATAACAGTGGAGCCGTCTTCTTCATGGTGGCCCTGCTGGTGCTGTGCTTCTGGGGGCTTTTCACCACCCTCAAGCGGGAGAAGGTGTTCCTGAATACGGTCCTGCTGTGCGTGACCACCCTGGTGATCGGCTTTTCGCTCTTCTCCATCGTGATTATCCGTTCCAGCGTGAAAACGCCCACCAACGAGTACCAGCCGGACAATCCCTACACCCTGGTACGCTATCTCAGCCGCGAGCAGTATGGCAGCACGCCGCTCCTGTACGGGCAGTACTTCGACGCCCCCTATGACCTCAAGACCGGAAAATACTGGGCGCCCCTGAACGGCAAATATGTCCATGCCGAATCCCCGGCCGACGCCGAGTACCGCCAGGAGGGCAAGATGCTCTTCCCCCGCATGTGGTCCAACGCAGACCCGCGCTACATAGACTTCTACCAGATGTACACCCAGGGCAAGGGGACGCGCGTGAAAGACGCCACGTACCGCAAGCCCACCTTCGGCGCCAACCTGGCCTACTTCTTCGACTACCAGCTGAACTGGATGTACTGGCGCTACTTCATGTGGAACTTCGTGGGCCGGCAGAACGACATCCATTCCCCTTCGCCCGGAGAGGTGTTCTACGGGAACTGGGAGAGCGGCGTCAAATTCATCGACGAGCTTCGCCTGGGAGACCAGTCGGACGCTCCAGCCGTCCTGAGCGAGAACAAGGGCAAGAACCACTACTTCTTCCTGCCGCTGCTGCTGGGCCTGCTGGGCCTGGTTTTCCAGTTCGACAAAGACAAACGCGGCTCCTGGCTGGTGTTCCTGATGTTCTTCATGACCGGTATCGCCATCGTGCTGTACCTGAACCAACCGCCCTATCAGGTGCGCGAACGGGACTACGCGTATGCGGGTTCCTTCTACATGTTCGCCATCTGGATCGGCCTTGGGGTGGCCGCATTATATGAGTGGATAAACCAGTGGGTGAAGGGGAAGGAAAAGCCGGTTTCCATTGCGGTCTCCCTGCTTTGCCTGGGCGTTCCCGCCCTGATGGCGCAGCAGAACTGGGACGACCACGACCGCTCCCGTCGCGCCACCGCCGTGGAGATGGCCGCCAACTACCTGAATTCCGTGGGCCCTGGCGGCATGCTGGTCACCCATGGGGACAACGACACCTTCCCGCTCTGGTACGCCCAGGAAGTGGAAGGGGTACGCACCGATGTCCGCGTAGTGAATACCTCCCTGCTGGGCACGGACTGGTATATCGACCAGATGAAATGGGCCTCCAACAAGAGCGCCCCGCTGCCCCTGACCGTTTCCAAGGCGCAGTACCTGTACGGAACCAACGAGTTCGTGTACATCGCCCACGACGACGGCACGCCCATGCTGCTGTCGGACGTGATGGACATCTTCAGGGACCCCAAGATGAAGCTCACCCTGAACGACGGCACCAAACTGGATTTCATCTGCGCCCGTAAGCTGGTGATGCCGGTGAACAAGGAAAACTGCCTGAAATACGGCATTGTCCCGGAAATGTTCGCCGACCTGATTCCGGAATACATCACCCTCACCGTACCGGAAGACAAGAGCTATTTCTCCAAGCCGGAACTGTTCATGCTGGACCTGTTGTCCAACTATCAGTGGGACCGTCCCCTGCATGTGCTGAACATGGGCGGAGACCTGAAGGTGGGTATCAAGGACTACTTGCTCTTCGACGGCTTCTCCTACCGCTTCACGCCCATCCGCAATACGCCCAGCAGTACTGACGCAGGCATTGTGGACGCCTTGGAGCTGTACGACAAGATGAAAAACGTGTTCAAGTGGGATGCCCTCAAGCGTCCGGACTACTATGTGGACTACCAGAACCTGTACACCTTCCTGGGTGTGCTCAGCCAGCGGCAGCTCTTTGTCACGGCGGCAAACGCCCTGATCGATGCCGGCGAGAACGAGAAGGCCCTGGAGATGCTTGACATGTGCCAGGAGCGTTTCCCGGATACCAACTTCCCGCTGGAATCCATCCCCGTGGGCTTCTCCGGCAACGACTATATGGTGGCCCAGATGGTGGAGGCTTACTATCACCTGGGTGCCGCGGAAAAGGCGCGCGAACTGGGCGTGAAGATGTGCGACGAGCTCCAGAAAACCGCAACGTTCTACCTGGAATGGGGAGATCTGGGCAGCGCAGAGTTCGAGACCGCCGGTCGGGTGCTCCTTTATATTGCCGACGTCATGAAGCAGTACGGAGACAAGGAACTCTCCGGCAGCATCATCGACCGTTTCGAAGACCTGCTCCGGACTGTCACCGGCCCCGGCTACGCCCTGGAGGATGAGGGGGATTCGCTTTCCGTGGAGCAGTAACACGGCGCGCAGGATCAACAAAAAACCGGCTCAGGATATTCCTGGGCCGGTTTTTTCTGCTTTCCGGAGCTTAGTCCTGGATGGCTGCGATGCCGGGGAGGACCTTGCCTTCGATGGCTTCCAGCATGGCGCCGCCGCCGGTGGAGACGTAGCTCACTTTGTCGGCGTAGCCCATCTGGGTGACAGCGGCCACGGAGTCACCGCCGCCCACCAGGGTGTAGGCGCCGTTCTTGGTGGCTTCTGCCAGGTCTTCGGCGATCTGGAGGGTACCCTTGGCAAAGTTCGGGAGCTCGAATACGCCCACGGGGCCGTTCCAGAGGATGGTCTTGGAGCTGAGGATGATCTTCTTCCAGTTCTCCAGGGACTCGGGTGCGGCGTCCATGCCTTCCCAGTCGTCCGGGATTTCGTTGATGGGGAAGATCTTGCGGGGCGTATCGTTGTCGAAGGCCTGGCCGCATACGGTAGCCACGCTCAGGGACAGGTTCACGCCGCGCTCCTTGGCCTCTTTCATGATTTCGAGGGCATCCGGAATCAGTTCATCCTCGTGCAGGGACAGGCCGATCTTGCCGCCCTTGGCCTTGATGAAGGTGTAACCCATACCGCCGCCGATGATCAGGTTGTCCACCTTGCCGACGAGGTTCTTCAGGACGGCCAGCTTGGAGCTCACCTTGGAACCGCCGATGATGGCGGTAAGGGGACGCTGGGCGTTTTTGAGCACGTTGTCGATAGCCTTGATCTCGCCTTCCATCAGGTAGCCGAACATCTTGTCGTTGGGGAAGTACTCGGCGATGAGGGCGGTGGAGGCATGGGCGCGGTGGGCGGTGCCGAAGGCGTCGTTGATGTAGCAGTCTGCATAGGAGGCAAGCTTCTTGACGAACTCCTTCTGGGACTCTTTCACCACCTTCTTGGCGGCCTTCTTCTCCTCGTCGGTGGCATCCTCTGCCAGGCCGCGGGGTTTGCCTTCTTCCTCTGCATAGAAACGCAGGTTTTCCAGCAGGAGGGCTTCGCCGGGTTTGAGGGCGGCGGCCTGTGCATCTGCCTTCTGGCAGTCATCGGCAAACTGGACGGGAACGCCCAGGCATTCGCTTACGCGGCCCACGATGTGCTTCAGGGAGAACTTGGGATCCACTTTCTTGGGACGTCCCAGGTGGGACATGATGATGAGGGATCCGCCACTTGCGAGCACCTTTTTCAGGGTGGGCATGGCGCGACGGATACGGGTGTCGTCCGTGATCTCGAACTGCTCGTTGAGCGGGACGTTGAAATCTACTCTCACGATGGCTTTTTTGCCGGTGAAGTCGTACTTGTCGATGAATTGTTGCATGGATATATAGGTTTAAATAATTTTCATCAGCCTACAAATTTAACTATCTTTGCATAAATTTCAAAAAATATGGCGGTAGAATACCCTGCACAATACTGGAAAGACTACGAACTCCTGGACAGCGGCAACGGCGAAAAACTGGAGCGCTTCGGCAAATATGTCCTCCGTCGTCCGGAGCCCAAGGCCCTCTGGACCCCATCTTTGCCGGAGGCAGACTGGAAGCGTCTTAGCCATGTGACCTTCCGTCCCGGCGCCGGGTTCGGCAAGGCCGGCAAGGAAGACAGCGGCACTTGGGAACGCGGCAAAAAGATGGAAGACCAGTGGGGCATTGCCTATAACGGAGAACCGGACGGGGAAACCCATGCCGCCAGCGACCTGCACCTGAGCCTCCGCCTGGGGCTCACCTCCTTCAAGCATGTGGGCGTGTTCCCCGAGCAGGCCCCCAACTGGGAGTTCATCTTCCGGGAAACCGGCCGTCTTGCCCGCATCCACAAAGCCAACGGCCTGCCTGCCCCCAAGGTCCTGAACCTGTTCGCCTACACCGGTGCGGCGTCCCTGGCCGCCAAATGCGCCGGAGCCGATGTCACCCACCTGGATTCTGTGCGCCAGGTAGTCACCTGGGCCCGGGAAAACATGGAACGCAGCGGTCTGGACGGTATCCGCTGGGTAGTGGAAGACGCCCTCAAGTTTGCCCGCCGGGAAGCCAAGCGGGGTAACAAGTACGACGGCATCATCCTGGACCCGCCCGCCTACGGCCACGGCCCGGACGGGGAAAAGTGGAAACTGGACGAGCTCCTGTTCGGCCTGCTGCAGAACGTGGCGGCCATCCTCTCCGAACGGGACGCCTTCATGGTCCTGAACCTCTATTCCAACGGCTACAGCGCCGCCCTGGGAGAAACGGTGGTCCGGGAAGCCTTCCGGGGACAGTTCAAGGACATGGGCTCCGGAGAGCTGGCCCTGAACGACTCTTTCGGCAAAGCGCTGCCGCTGAGCATTTATGTGAGGTTGAAACGATAAAAAACACTATCTTTGCCTTATGGAATATTTGGTAGTACATTGGAATGTGGATCCGGCCATCCTGCACATCGGCTCGCTGGAGCTCCGGTGGTACTCGGTGCTGTTCGTGAGCGGGTTCATCCTGGGCTGGTTCATCATGAAAAGTTTCTTCCAGCGGGAAAAGGTGAATACGGACCTGCTGGACCCCATGCTGTACATGCTCCTGATCTGCACCATCGTGGGTGCCCGGCTGGGACACTGCCTGTTCTATCAGCCGGACTATTACCTGGGAAGCTGGAAGGGCTTCTGGGAAATCTTCATGCCCTGGAAAGGCGGCCTGGCCAGCCACGGCGGCACCATCGCCATTCTGCTGGGCATCTGGTGGTACGCCTCCCGCTACGGGAAAAAGAACGGGTTCGACTATGTATGGGTACTGGACCATCTGGTGATTCCGGTGTCGTTCGCGGCCTTCTTCATCAGGACCGGAAACCTCTTCAACTCAGAGATTTACGGTGGCCCTACAGACCTTCCCTGGGGCTTCATCTTCGAGCGCAACGGGGAAACCGTCCCGTGCCATCCCACGCAGCTCTATGAGGGACTGACCTACCTGCTGCTGGGTGTCGTGCTCATGTTCCTGTATTGGAAACGCCTGGACAAGATGTACCGCGGAACCTTCGTGGGCATTTTCCTGGTGGTGTGCTTCGGCAGCCGCTTCCTCATCGAGTTCATCAAGAACGACCAGGTGGCCTTCGAGGCCGACATGGCCCTGAACATGGGCCAGCTTCTGAGCATCCCCTTTGTCCTGCTGGGTATCGGCTTCCTGGTGTATGCCTTTACCAAAAAACTGCCCGCCAGGGCCGTTCTTCCGGAGCAGGGGCCCAAGAAGAAAGACCCCACGCATTTTGCACATTCTTTATAAATAAAAGTAGTAAATAATCCTATTTTTTACGTATCTTTGCGGGTTCTGATGCCAGGACCCGCTTTTTGGTGCGTTTTTTGCTGCGAAAAGGCGTCGCAAATTTGAACTATAGGTTAGTTTATGTGTATAAAAAAATGCTTTCTCTTGCTTGTGCTCCTGCTTCCCCTGGCAGCGCAGGCTCAGTTTAATTCGAAGGAGCGTCCCGCGGGGGATACCACCCTGGTGCTCACCCTGGACGACGCCCTCAAGATTGCCCTCTCCGAGAATGTGTCCGTGAAAGTGGCGGATATGGAAGTCCAGCGCAACGAGTATGCACGCAAAGGCGCTTACGGCGCCCTGTTCCCCCAGATCAGCGCCTCCGGCATGTACAGCTATGCCATCCAGAAACAGAAGGTGTTCTTCGGCTCGGACGACGACAGCGAGGGTTCTTCGGGCGGTGGCGGCGGCATGGCCTCCATGTTCATGTCGGCCTTCGAGCCCATCATGTATTATATCCAGCAGCTGTACGCGGTAACCGGTACGCCGTTTGTCCCTTACATTGCTCCGGCCCAGGAAGAAACCACTTCCTCCAGCAGCGACCCTATTGAGATGGGCCGCCGCAACCAGGTCACCTTCGGCGTTTCGGCCGCCATGCCGCTGGTGAATGTCCAGCTGTGGGAGAGCCTCCGGCTCACCGGCGACCAGGTGGAACTGGCCGTTGAACAGGCCCGGGAAAGCCGTCTGGGAACGGTTACGTCCGTCAAGCAGGCTTTCTTCTCCGTGCTCATGGCCAAAGCCTCGTACGATGTGTACAACGCCGTGTACGAGAATGCCGTAGAGAACTTCAAGCTCACCCAGATGCGCTACAATGCCCAGAAGGCCTCCGAAATGGACCTGGCCCGTGCGCAGTCCAGCGTGGCTGCGGCGGTCCCCAACCTGTACAATGCAGAGAATTCCATCTCGCTGGCCCTGTGGCAGCTCAAAGCCGTGATGGGCGTAGACCTGGATATGGACATCGACGTGGCCGGCGCCCTGGAAGACTACGCCTCCCACATGTTCTTCGACGTCAACGAGGGGCAGGAGGCTTCCCTGGACCGCAACTCCCAGATGCGCCAGCTGGCCACCCAGGCCGAAATGCTGGCCAAACAGATCCGCATGCAGCAGTACGCATACCTGCCGTCCCTGTCCATGCAGGTGTCCTATAACTACTATACGCAGAGCGACAAGTTCAACCTGAGCCAGTGGAAATGGCTGCCTTCCAGTACGTTGGTGTTCTCCCTGAGCATCCCGATCTTCTCCGGCGGACAGCGTTACCACGCCGTGAAGCAGGCCCGGGTGCAGGCGGCGGAACTGGATCTGCAGCGCGTGAATGCAGAGCGCCAGCTGCGGATCGGCATCCGTCAGAGCCTCTCCACCATGGAGACTTCCATGAGGTCCTACGATTCCGCTAAGGAGGCGTTGAAGTCGGCCGAGAAGGCCTACGACATCGCCGCCAAGAGCTACCAGGTGGGCCGGAGCACCCTGACTGACCTGAACAACACCGAGCTCACCCTTACCCAGACCAAACTGCAGGCCCTGCAGGCGGTTTACAATTTTGTGAACGCCAAGGCCGGGCTGGAACAGACCCTGGGCTACGACTTCACCGACGAGGCCGCGACATTGGAAAAATAAAAGACAGAAATATATGAAAACAAGAATCATCGTACTGGCCGCTGCCGCTTTTGCAGCCTTCTCCTGCGGAAATGGGAACGGCAATTCTCCCGCCTCCCAGCCCGGCCCCGGCATTCCTGCCGCTGTGACCCCCGGCGTAGAGGTAATCACCGCCACGTCCCGGGATGTGGATCAGGTTACCTCCTATGCCTCTACCGTGGAGGCCTTCGCCACCAACAACATCATGCCGCAGTCCGGCGGCCGTATCCGGAAAATCAATGTGGAAGTGGGCGACTATGTGACCAAAGGCCAGGTACTGGCCGAGATGGACCGCCTGCAGCTGGAACAGCTGGAACTTCAGGTCCAGAACGACGAGATCGAGTACCAGCGCCTGAAAAGCCTCTATGAAAGCGGCGGCGTGTCCCAGAGCGACTTTGAGACGGCCGAGCTGGGCTATAAAGTGCGTCGCACCAATTACGAGAACATGCTGGAAAACACCATCCTGCGCACGCCCATTACCGGTTTTGTGACCGCCCGCAATTTTGACGTGGGAGATATGTTCTCCATGAGCGCCCCGCTGTTCACGGTGCAGCAGGTGGTGCCCGTGAAACTGCTCGTGGGCATCTCCGAGAGCGAGTACACCAAGGTGAAGAAGGGAGACACCGTGACCATCACGGCCGACGCCCTCCCGGGACGCACGTTCACCGGCAAGGTGGAGCGCCTGTATCCCACCATCAACGCCGCCACCCACACCTTCAGCGCAGAGGTGCATGTCACCAACTCCGACCGGGCGCTGCGTCCGGGCATGTATGCCCGCGTGAGCGTGAATTACGGAACCAACCACAGCATCGTGATCCCGGACATGTGCCTGGTGAAGCAGGAAGGGACCGGCCAGCGTTTCGTGTACCTGCTGGGGGCCGACAACACGGTGAAATACGTTCCCGTGGGCACCGGCCGGCATATCGGCACGGAATACGAGATTACCGAAGGCCTCTCCGAGGGTGACGTAGTCGTTTACAAGGGTCAGGCCGCCCTCAAGGACGGCGTGAAGGTCCAGGTTCTTAACAAGTAGGGCAGCAAGGTATGAGCATTTACAGATCAGCCGTAAACAAGCCGGTCACCACCGCCCTGATCTTCCTGGCCTTCGCCATCCTGGGTGTTTTCGCCCTCACGCGGCTCCCCGTGGACAATTTCCCGGATGTGGAGTCCAACGTGATCATGGTGATGAGCTCCTATCCCGGAGCCAGTGCCGAAGACGTGGAGAACAACCTGACCAAGGTTCTGGAGAACTCCCTGAACGGTGTGTCCAACTTGAAGGACATTACTTCCAATTCGCGTGAGAACATTTCCGTCCTCACCCTGGAATTTGAATACGGAACGGATATCGAGGTGGCCACCAACGACGTCCGCGACAAACTGGACATGGTGGCACAGACCCTGCCGGACGGCGCGTCATCGCCCACCATCTTCAAGTTCAGTGTGGACGACATGCCCATCATGATTCTCTCCGCCACGGCCGACCAGAGCGTGAGTGCCCTGGACAAAATCCTGGACGACAGGCTGGCTACGCCGCTGGCCCGCGTTTCGGGTGTGGGTACGGTATCCGTTTCCGGCGCCCCCCAGCGGGAAATCCAGGTTTACTGCGACCCCACCAAGCTGGAAGCCTACGGGCTCACCATCGCCTCCATCTCGCAGGTGATTGCGGCGGAAAACCGGAATGTCCCTTCCGGCAGCATCGACATCGGCTCGGAAACCTATACGCTCCGTATCAAAAAGGAGTTCCAGGAACCCTCTGAACTGCTGGACATTGTGCTGGGGTCTTATAACGGCAACGCCATTTACCTCCGGGATGTGGCCCGGGTGCATGACGGACTGGAAGAGAAATCACAGGAATCCTTCACCAACGGTGTCCGGGGTGCGCAGATTATCATCCAGCGCCAGTCGGGGTACAACACCGTGAACGTAATCCGGGATGTGAAAAAGGAACTGGCCCGGCTTCAGGAGGATCTTCCCTCGGACGTCAAGATTACCACGGTCGTGGATTCGTCGGACAACATTATCCGCACCATCGATTCCCTCAAAGAGACCATTATCATCATTTTCCTGGTGGTGATGCTGGTGGTGTTCCTGTTCCTGGGCCGGTGGAGAGCCACCTTCATCGTGGTGCTTTCCATTCCGGTGGCCCTGCTGGCCTCGCTGGTGTACCTGTTCGCCACCGGGAACACCCTGAACATCATTTCCATGAGCGCCCTGGCCATTGCCATCGGCATGGTGGTGGACGATGCCATCGTGGTGCTGGAGAATGTGACCACGCACCTGGAGCGGGGAGAAAAACCCAAGGAGGCGGCTGTCCACGGCACGTCCGAGGTGGGCATCTCCGTGATTGCCTCCACCCTCACCATGCTGTGCGTATTCCTCCCGCTGACCATGATTTCCGGCATGACGGGCATCATGTTCAAGCAACTGGGCTGGATTGTGTCCATCATCATGATCGTGTCCACCACGGCAGCCCTTACGCTGGTCCCCATGATGTGCTCGCTGCTGCTGAGCAACAAACCCAAGACCGGCAAGCTGCACCTGGCCATCTTCGGCCCGGTGAACAAGTTCCTGGACGGCATCTCCCGCGGCTACTCCCGTTTCATCGGCTGGTGCATGAACCGCAAAAAGCTTGTCCTGTTTGTCTCCCTGGCCATTTTTGTGGGCGTCCTTGCCCTCTATCTGCCCCAGATGAAGACCGAATACTTCCCGACGCAGGACCAGGGCCGCATCACGGTTTCCGTAGAGCTGCCCATTGGTACGGCGCAGGAAGTGACGGGGGACCTGGCCGCCCGCGTGTATGAACGCATCGCGGCGGATGTCCCTGAGATTAAGGTACTCAGCTACAGTTTCGGCCAGGCCGACTCCGACAATGCCTTTGCCTCCATGCGCAACAACGGCGCCTACCTGATTTCCATGAATATCAATGTGGGCTCCATGGAAGAGCGCAAGCGTTCCACTTCCGAGATTGCCGATATCATCCGCGCCGACCTGGCCCTGTTCCCCGAGATCAACAAGTCCACCGTCACGGAAGGCGGCATGGGCATGGGCGGACGCGCCAGCGTGGTGGCGGAAATCTACGGATTTGACTTTGAGTCCACCGAGGATGCCGCCCGCGACCTTCGCCAGCGGATGCTGGACGAGGGCAGCTTTGCCCAGGTGATCATCAGCCGGGACCAGTACACGCCGGAATACGAGGTAGACTTCGACCGGGAAAAACTGGCCCTCAACGGCCTTACTTCCACCACGGCCGCCGCTTCCGTGAGTGCGGCCATGAGCGGTACGGTGGCTTCTTTCTACCGGGAAGACGGCGAGGAGTACAATATCCGTGTCCGCTTTGCTCCGGAGTTCCGCAAGAGTGTGGAGGATATTGAGAACATCCTGATCTACAATGCCCAGGGCCGGGGCATCAAGGTGCGCGACCTGGGCCGGATCGTAGAATCCAAGGTGCCGCCCACCATCCAGCGCAAAAACCGCGAGCGTTACATCTCCGTCACCGGCATGATGGCCCAGGGCAAGGCGCTGAGCCAGGGCGTGGATGTGGTTACCGCCCTGATGAACCAGAAACCGCTCCCGCCGGAAATGTCCTGGCGGATTGGCGGCGACTACGAAGAGCAGCAGGACATGTTCTCCGACATGCTGCTCCTGATGATCCTGATTGTGATTCTGGTGTACATGGTGATGGCCTCCCAGTTCGAGTCCTTCATGGGACCGTTCGTGATTATGTTCTCCATCCCGTTCGCCCTGACGGGCGTGGCGCTGGGCAATATGATTCACGGGATGGCTGTGGGGGTGATGTCCCTGATCGGTGTCATCATCCTGCTGGGTATCGTGGTGAAAAACGGTATCGTCCTGATTGACTACACCATCCTGTGCCAGGAACGGGGCATGAGCGTGCGGGAGAGTTCCGTCACGGCGGCCAAGAGCCGTCTGCGCCCGATCCTGATGACCACCCTGACCACCGTGCTGGGCATGCTGCCCATGGCGCTGGGTACCGGGGAAGGCTCCGAGATGTGGAAAGGCTTGGGTGTCACCGTGGCCTGGGGTCTGAGCATTTCCACCCTGATTACCCTGGTGCTCATTCCGGTCCTGTACTGCGGGTTCACCGAGCACCGTGCCCGCCGCCGGGAACGCAAGGCTGCCCGCAAGGCCGCCAAGAACTAAGTGTCATTCTGAACGAAGTGAAGAATCTATGAAAGCCATTTTTATTGTATATAATCAGGCATACAATCAAGAGATTGTAGATCTGCTGGAAGGATTGGGGCAGCGGGGATATACCGTGTGGGAAGAGGTTGGCGGCCGCGGCAGCGAATCGGGAGAACCCCATCTGGGAAACCATGCCTGGCCCACCCAGAACCACGCTCTTCTTACAGTGGTGGAAGACGCCTTGGCGGCACCCGTCATGGACCGCCTCCGCGATACGGACCGCTCCAACAGGGACCTGGGCCTTCGCGCGTATGTCCTCCCGGTAGAGGATGCTTTGTAAAAAAATGATTATATTTGTAGGAATCTTTAATTACAGAGACTATGGCAAAGATTGCGACGAATACCAGTTTTGACGGCCTGCTGGATAGCAGCAAGCTTGTCATTGTAGACTTCTGGGCCACCTGGTGCGGCCCCTGCCGTATGCTTTCCCCCCTCCTGGACGAGGTAGAAGAAGAGATGGCAGACAAGATAGAGGTAGTCAAGGTCAATGTGGACGACGCCGACGAGGTGGCCGCCCGCTTCCGGATCATGAACATCCCCACCCTGCTGTTCTTCAAGAACGGCCAGCTGGTGGACAAAACCGTGGGCGCCATGCCCAAGAATGTACTTGTAGAAAAGATTAACGCTAACCTGTAACAGTCATGAAAAAGTTTTTGACGATGGTGGCCGTGCTGCTTGCCTCCGCCACCCTGGCCCATGCCCAGTTTGGTATCATCGGCGGTATCAATATCTCCGGAACCCAGTTGGATACCAAGAATATCTGGAACAATGCCAAAAATGTTACGCTCTACCACGTGGGTGTAGCCTATCAGATCGATATGGCCCTGGGCTTCTCCGTACAGCCCTCCCTCACCTATGAAATGAAGGGTGCCAACCTGGAAAGCACCACCTCTGTGGCAGGCTGGACCGTTGGAGACCTGGACATCAATACCAAGTCCGGTTATATGGAACTGGGTGCCGCCCTGCAGTGGGGACCTGACCTGCTGGTAGCCCGTCCGTTTGTGTTTGTACAGCCTTATCTGGGATACCAGATTGTCGCCGGCGACTCCTCTGCCGCATCGGTCCTGAACGGAGCCGTATCCAGCAGCACCCAGTCGTACGATGCACTCAATAGCGCCAAGAACAAACTGGAGTATGGTTTAGGCATCGGTGCCGGCGTGGAGTTCCTCAAGCACCTCCAGCTCACCGTCCAGTATTTCAAGAATCTGGGCAACCTGTATAACGAGGAAGGCAAACTCTCTTCCGTGGAATGGGAGGCCGTGAAAGACATCAAGAACTACGGCGGCGTAAAAGTCTCTCTGGGTATTTTCTTCTAGGATGGAACAGAAGAAGGTAGTTATTTATTGCTCGGCTTCTTCCAATATAGATCCGAAATATAACCAGGCAGCGCGTGAACTTGTTCGCGCGCTGCATGCTTTGGGCTACTCGGTGGTGTCCGGCGGCGGAAAGCGGGGCACCATGGGCGCCATCACCAGCCTGTCCATAGAGGTGGGAGGCCGCCATGTGGCTGTGCTTCCGCGTTTTATGCAGGGGCTGGAGAACCCCGGCGTGTCCCAGGTGCTGTGGACGCAGACCATGAGCGAGCGCAAGGAACTGATGCGGGAAGGGACGTGTGCCGCCATCGGCCTTCCCGGCGGAATCGGCACCCTGGACGAATTCGCGGAGACCATGGTCCTGCGGAAGCTGGGCCGATACGACGGCGCGCTGTACCTTTTGAATCTGGATGGCTTCTACGACCCTTTCCTGGCGCTGCTGGACCACTACGTGCGCACCGGTATGCTGGAGCCCGAAGACCGGGCGCTGGTACATGTGGCAAACACGGCGGAAGAGTTGGCCGCTTGTTTTAAGTAATGGATATCAAGGATATTATACTTTACCTGAAGCCGCAGCTGGATCGGGTGGAGACGCAGATCAATGCGTCTCTCAGGAGCGATATCTCCCTGCTTGACGGCACCAACCGTTCCTTACGGGAAAACGGCGGGAAAATGATCCGCCCGGTGCTGGCCCTTCTGGTTGGGCAGGCCTGCGGCCAGGTCAGTGAAGATTCCATCCGTTTCGCCGCGGCTGCGGAGCTGATGCACAACGCCACCCTCCTGCACGACGACGTGGTGGACGGCGCCACCGAGCGCCGGGGCATGCCCACGGTAGCTTCGATGCTCAACAGCCCTGCGGCGGTACTGATCGGCGATTTCTGGCTGGTGCGCTGCATGCAGACCATCCTGGGTGCGGAGCACTATAGTGAGGAGGTTATCCGCATCTATGCCAAGACCCTGTCCGATCTGGCCGAAGGAGAACTCCTGCAGATGCAAAAAGCTGCATCCGCAGACACCACCCAGGAGGATTACATCCGGATTATCTTCAGCAAGACGGCCTCGCTGTTCGAGGCATCGGCCTTGTCGGCAGCCATTTCCGTGTCTGCACCGCAGCACATCCGGGAGGCTGTTACCGCTTATGCCCGCAATCTGGGCCTTGCCTTCCAGATCCGGGACGACATGTTCGACTACGAAGCCGACGACGCCCAGGTAGGCAAGCCTGTTGGGATAGACCTTCGGGAGCAGAAGATTACCCAGCCGCTGCTCTGCGCGCTGGAGACCGTGTCCGAAGAGGAAGCCCTCCGGATCAGGAAAAAGGTGGCGGGCATCCTGGACCATCCGGAGTGGGTGGAGGAAGTCCACGCTTTTGTGGTCCGGCAGGACGGCCTGTCCCTGTCCCGGAAAAAACTGGATTTTTACACGGCCGAAGCCATTTCTTGCCTGGATATCCTTCCGGAATCCGAGGAAAAACGCTATCTTGCGAAACTGGCCCGTTTTGTGGCCGAGAGAAATAAATAGGGGATGAAAGTCTATGGGAATACGGAGCTTGTGGATGCCCTGCACCGGATGGTGGAGAGCGGCCATGTTCCGCATGCCCTGCTGCTGCACGAGGACGACGGCGGGGGCGCTTTTCCCATTGTCCTGAACTTCCTGGAAGAGCTTTACGGTGGGGCTCCGCGTGTGCAGAAACTCATCCACCCGGACATTCATTTCGTGTTCCCGGTTGCCGGAGGGGACAAGGCGGTATCCCTGCAGTTTATCGCGGCTTTCCGTGCCCTTTTGCAGGAAAATCCGTATTTCTATGAGTCCGAATTGTATTCGGCCATCGGCATAGAGGGCAAGCAGAGCAACATTTCCGTGAACGAGGCCCGCTCCATCCTGGACAGGCTGTCGCTTTCTGCGGTAGAAGGCGGGTACCGGAGCGTGGTGCTGTATCTGCCGGAAAAACTGAACATGCAGGCGGCCAATGCGCTGCTGAAGATGGTGGAGGAGCCGCCGGAGAAAACCCTCTTTGTCCTCATTACCCATGCTCCGGAAAAGGTGCTCCAGACCATATCGTCCCGCTGCCTGCACCTGAGGGTGCAACCGCTGTCGGAGCAAGACCAGCGGGATGTGCATGCGGCAGAGGCGGCGCAGAACGTGGAGCTGCAAGATCTTTTCCACGACCTTCTGAATTCCCTGTTGCAGCGGGACCTCATGGGGACGTTGGAGACGGGGGAAGCCTTGGCCGCCCTGGAGTCCCGCGAGCGGCAGAAAGCTTTTTGCCAGGAGGCTTCCAATGGCCTGCGGAAAATCTTCCTGCTCCAGCAGGGGATGCCGGAGCTTGCGCACGTGCGTCCGGAAGACACCGAGTTTTTCTCCCGGATGGCCGCCGCTTTCAAGCCCTCGTTCCCGCGCCTGGCGCTCTCCTGCCTGGAAAAGGCGCAGCAGCTGATCGAGCGCAATGTGAACCAGAAAATCCTGTTCGCCGATTTGGTGAACCAACTCTATATACGCGTATAATATGGACCTGAACAACGAATCCATCCAATTCGACTGCTTCCGGGGATGCACGGTGACAACCGACGAGAAAACCGGGGCGCAGGATATCAAATATCGGCAAGGATGCTGCAAACTGGAGGTGTACGATTACCTGAAGGGAATCGGCCAGGAGCAGTTCAACGCCTATTTCGAGGTTCGCTTCAAGAATACCCGGAAGGGTTTCTATGAGAACGCCTCGGGCCAAAGCATCAAAACCGGAGACCTGGTGGTGGTAGAGGCCGCTTCGGGCCACGACCTGGGGATTGTTACCCTGGAAGGCCCCATCGTGGGCCGGCAGATGAAATGCCGGGGCGTGGACCCCGCCGTGACCGAAATCCGCAAGATCTATCGCAAAGCCCGTCCCTTCGACATCGAGCGCTGGCAGGAAGCCATCGCCCGGGAACAGGAGACCATGATCCGCGCACGTGTGCTGGCGGCCAATCTGGGACTGGAGATGAAAATCGGCGATGTGGAATTCCAGGGAGACGGGACCAAAGCCATCTTCTACTATATTGCCGACGGCCGTGTAGACTTCCGCCAGCTGATCAAGGATTTTGCCGAAGAATTTCACATCCGCGTGGAAATGAAGCAGATCGGTGCCCGCCAGGAGGCCGGTCTCATTGGCGGACTGGGCGTGTGCGGACGGGAACTCTGCTGCGCCAACTACATCACGGAGTTCAAGTCCATCACCACGTCGGCCGCCCGCACGCAGGACCTGTCCCTGAATCCGCAGAAGCTGGCCGGCCAGTGCGGAAAACTCAAGTGCTGCCTGAATTACGAGGTGGCGGCATATCTGGATGCCCATTCCCGTATCCCCAAGGTGGTGGAACCTCTGGAACTGGAGGACGGCCAGGCCTGGCTGGTGAAGACCGACATCCTGGCCGAAACACTCTATTTCTCCTACGAGAAAGGTTCTTTGGCCCAGTTGTTTCCGCTCTCCGCAGCAGAGGTTCGTGAGATTCAGGAACTGAACCGCAGGGGAGAGAAACCTTCCACGCTCCGCCAGGAAGATGTCTCCACGCCGGAGTTCATATCGGCCGTGGGCGACGACGCCATCAACCGATTCGACCCTGAAAAACGCCGCAAGCGCCGCAAAAACAAGGCCCGCGGCAAGCGCCAGGGGCAGAAAGCGCCCAAGGCCGACTGATTCTCATGCCCGCCGAAGTGAAACATTACCCGCTCATCCTCTCCGTCGCTATCCTGGTGTCTTCCTGCCGGGAGCCTTTTTCCGTGGAACGGTTTATCCCCGCCCCCGGCCCGTACGAGTTTGCGGTAGATATGTCGGATTCGTCGGCCGTGTACGATTTTTCGTTCTATACCCGGCTGGACGGCTATCCTGCCGCCCTGCAGGAGGCCCGGGAACTGCCTCTGAGGGTCACCTGGACTTCCCCTTCGGACTCGGTTTTCACGGAGAATGTGTATCTGCCGCTGGAAGGACGGTCTTCGCTGTTCTCCCGTCAGGTGTTGCAGCCTTACCGCCGCGGCGTGCGTCCTTACCAGCATGGCGTCTGGACCCTCACCGTGGCCATCCCGTATTCAGACAGCCGGGAATGGCTTCGAGGCCTGGGATTGGTTGTTGCTCAATCGTTTGACTGACAGGCGATTACAGGGAACCCCTGCTGTTTTACGGCGGGGCTTTTACGTAAACGTTGTAAAACAGGTGTTTATGGGACACGGAAAACTGAAGAAATTTGCCGAGAACGAGACTTTCCGCTGTCTGGTGCAGCCGGATGCCTCGGCCGTGCTGGATAAGGAGCCCGGTTCCCGGGAGCTGCGGCTCAGGGACCATGCCATCAAAGGCCGATGGGGGGAGGAGATGTTCGGGAACGACCATCCGATTGTGCTGGAGCTGGGCTGCGGCAAAGGCGACTACACCATCGCCCTGGCCCTCAGGCATCCGGAGATCAATTATATCGGCGTGGATATCAAAGGCGCCCGGCTCTGGAAAGGGGCCAAGTATGCGACTGAAAACGCTCTTCCCAACGTGGCTTTCCTGCGCACCCGCATCGAGTTCATCGACGCTTTCTTCGGCCCGGGGGAGGTCTCTGAGATCTGGCTCACTTTCTCGGACCCGCAGCTGCGCGGCAGCGAGAACGCCCGCCTTAGCTCTCCGCTTTTCCTGGAGCGCTACCGGAAATTCCTTCGCCCCGGCGGCGTCGTGCACCTCAAGACAGACTCCCGTTATCTCTATGAATACACCCAGGCGGTCTGCAAAGTCAATGACCTCCAGGTGCTTGCCTGTGGAACAGACATTTATCACGGAAGTATTTGTTCTTTTGAGGACGAGCATGGGTTAGAAGGCGCCAGCAGGCGCCCGGCCGGGCCCGGGATTTTGCCGGGAGGCAAAATCGTAGAGGGCGAAAAGGCCGCGGGGGATAGTAGGGGGCAGAGCCCCCTCAAATGCGAGGGTGGCCACAGGTCCGGGAATATACATGCCCTCCTGACAGATTTGCCTGCTGTCCTGACGGTGCAGACCTTCTACGAGAAGATGTTCCTGGAGATGGGCCTTCCCATCACCTATATGGCTTTCACCATCGACCATGAAGGCTCTTATGCCTTCCCCGGCGAGGCCTTCGACCACGACCACTGGCTGGAGGAGGAAGGTCCCCGCCGCAGTTTCTCCCATCAGCCCCATAAAAAAGCTTGACAGTTCGCTTTTTGGGTTAATAATGGGCCGATTTGCCCCGCGAATGGGAAAAATTGCTATCTTTGTAACATATGGCCAAATTAATATACACGATGGGAGAAGTAGCGCAGCTGCTGGGTGAAAACACTTCAGCTGTACGCTACTGGAGCAATTATTTCGAGAAGTTCATCAAGCCGGACCGCAATGCCAAGGGCAACCGCCTGTACCATCCGGAAGATGTGGAAACGTTGCAGCAGATCCAGTTCCTGGTGAAAAAGCAGGGGCTCACCCTGGAGGGCGCCGCCCTCCGTCTGCAGCAGGACCGCCGTTCCGTGGAAAAACAGGTGAAAGCCCTCACGATTCTCAAGGAAATCCAGGCCCAGTTGAAAGCCGTGAGGAAAGCACTATGAAAGTAGGGGACATCACGCGTGCCCTGGAGGCCTTCGCCCCGCTCTCTATCCAGGAAAGCTGGGACAACAGCGGGCTGCTGATCGGCAGCCCCGAAGACCCTGTAAAGGGCGTCCTGGTGGGCTTCGACTGCACGCCGGAACTGATTGACGAGGCTGTGGAGAAGGGCTGCGACATGGTGGTCACGCATCACCCGCTCATCTTCAAGGGCATCCGCCACATCAGCGCCGACGATCCCGTGGGCGCGGCCGTGATGAAGGCCGTGAAGCAAGGAGTGGCCGTGTATGCCGCCCATACTACGGCGGATAAGGTGGCACGGGGCGTGAGCGGCGCCATGGCGGAGCGGATCGGCCTCAAAGACGTGGAGTTCCTGGAACCCGGCCCGGAGGGCTACGGCCTGGGATGCATCGGCAATTGGGAAAAGCCGATGACCGGAGCGGAAGCCATCGCTTTCGTGAAAGAGCGCTTCGGCGTGCAGCTCATCCGCAGTTCCAAGCCCCTGGAAACGCCCATTTCCCGGGTGGCGCTCCTTGGCGGAAGCGGCGGTTCGGAGATCGGCCTTGCCCTTAATGCCGGCGCCCAGCTGTATATCACGGCGGATGTTTCCTACCACAATTTTTTCACGCCCGACGGATTCATGGTCATGGACATCGGCCATTTTGAGAGCGAAGTGGAGATTGTGGATATTTTCTTGGCAGAGATACGGAAAAATTTTCCTACCTTTGCAAGCTACAAATGCGCCAATCTGGGCAGGAGCAACCCTGTCCACTACTTTTGATTGTAAAATATTAATCGATTGATAAATTATATGGCAACCAAGAAAACTACCGCCGCCAAGAAAGTGGAGGCCCCGATCGACAACAGGGAGACTTTTGTGTCCCTGCAGAAGAATTTCGCCGATTCCGACATGCCCGTAGAGGAAAAACTCAAGACCTTGTATGAGCTGCAGGCAGCGGATTCCGAGATTGACAAGATCATCCAGCTTCGCGGTGAGCTCCCCTCGGAGGTGGCAGCCCTGGAAGACGAAATCGCTTCCCTGAAGGAGCGCAGCGCGGCCATTTCGGCCACCATGGATCAGATGAACCGGAACATCGCGGATGCCAAACTCTCCATTGCGGAGCATGAAAGCACCATCGAGAAGTATCAGCGCCAGCTGGAAACCATCTCCAACTCCCGGGAGTACGATTCCCTGAACAAGGAGATCGAGAACCAGGAACTGCTCCGCCAGATTGAAGAGAAGAAGATCGTTGACACCCGTGCAGAGATCGGCGCCCTCAAGGCCCAGGCCGAGGATATCAAAGACCGTCTTTCCATCCGCAACGATGACCTGAAAGCCAAGAAGGAAGAGCTGGACGCCATCGTGGAATCCACCGCCAAGGAAGAGGCCGTGCTCCAGAAGCGCCGCGACGAATGCGCCGCCAAGATCGACGCCCGCACCATGAGCGCCTATGAGCGCATCCGTGCCAGCGTGCACAACCATCTGGCCGTGGTGGGCATCTACAACGGAGACTCCTGCGGAGGCTGCTTCAACACCATCACCCCGCAGCGCCGCGTAGAGATTGCCTCCAACCGCAAGCTGATCATCTGCGAGCATTGCGGCCGCATCATCATTAATCCGGAATTTGAATAGCCTTATTCCTTATGGCGGAGTCTTCGCGCAGAAAGAACCATTCCGAGCAGCCCCTCAATCTGGAAACGCTGATGGGGAATAAACCCCCGCAGGCGCTGGATGTGGAAGAGGCTGTGCTGGGTGCCATGCTGGTAGAGCCGGCCACCATAGACGAGTCTATGGAGGAACTCTCCGCGGCGTGTTTCTACGATCCCCAGCACCGGATGATCTTCGAAGCCATGTCGGCGCTGGTGAACGACCACGTGTCCATCGACCTGGTAACCGTCAGCGAGAAACTCCGCGCGCAGGGCAACCTGGAAGCGGTCGGGGGCCCTGTCGTCCTGGCCCGCCTGTCGCAGAACATCGGTGCGGCGGCCCATATTGAGTATTACATCAAGATCCTGAAGCAGAAAACCATCCAGCGGGATCTGATTACAGCCTCGTACGAAATCCTCAAGCAGTCTTTCGACGAGTCCACCAACGTGGACGACCTCATAGACAACGCCCAGAGCAAGGTGTTCGCCGCTATCCAGAACAACGTGAAGCGGGATGTCCAGGATATCGGCTCCATCATCAATTCCGTACTGGACAACCTTCAGGAGCTGCAGCAGATAACCGGCCTGTCCGGTGTCCCGTCGGGCTTCCCGTCCGTAGACCGGGTCACCCAGGGCTGGCAGCGCTCAGACCTGATCATCCTGGCGGCCCGTCCCTCCGTGGGTAAGACCGCCTTCGCCCTCAACATCGCCCGCAACGCGGCGGTAGATGCCAATATGCCCGTTGCCGTCTTCTCCCTGGAAATGAGCGCAGACCAGCTTGGGAAGCGCCTCATTACCACCGAGTCCGGTCTGTCCGGAGAAAAGATCAAAGGCGGCGTGAAGCTGGAAAGCTACGAGTGGGTGCAGCTGGAAGACACGCTCAAGCGCCTGTCCAAGGCTCCCTTGTATATCGACGACACGCCGGGCATTCCCATCATGGAGTTCCGCACCAAGGCCAAACGCCTGGTCAAGCAGAAGGGCGTGCGCCTGATTGTGGTGGACTATCTGCAGCTGATGCAGGGCCCGGCAGAGCTCAGGGGCCTGCGAGAGCAGGAAGTGGCCGCCATTTCCCGTACGCTCAAGGCTACTGCCAAGGAACTGGACATTCCCATCATCGCCCTGTCCCAGCTTTCCCGAAACGCAGTCCAGCGTACCGGCGGCATGGGGAAACCCCAGCTCAGCGACCTCCGCGAATCCGGCTCCATCGAGCAGGATGCGGATATGGTCATCTTTATCCATCGGCCAGACTTCGTAGGCATGTCGGACAATCCGGAAGACAAGGAAAAGGCCTATCTGGTCATTGCCAAGCACCGTAACGGAGAGGTCTGTGACATTGAAATGAAGTATAAGGCCGCCCAGGTGAAGTTCGTGGAACCGGACCAGAGCCTGGATGTCTATGCGCAGCAGGGGCCGGTGGCCAGCGGTGTCAATGCCCCTTCATCCGCACCCTCCGATTATAACTTCGACCAGCAGGCAGAGTTCTGAGAATGCGCCGCTGGTTTTTCATATGGGCCGTTTTGTTTCCCCTTTCTGTCCTTGCGCAGGAAAGGGCTTCCTGCATTCCTTTCACCCAGGATACCGTCTTCTCCCCCGGGGAGGACATCACGTATGGCGTCTCTTACAAATGGGGCGCGGTGAATACGGAAGTGGCCAGTGCGCGCCTGCAACTGGAAAACGGCGGCATGGAGAACGGCCTGCCCGTGTATCACAGCACGGTGTCGGCCCGGACAGCCCCTTTCTTTGATGTGTTTTTCAAAATCCGCGAGCATTTCGAAGGCTGGTTTCACCGGGAGTCGCTGGTTCCCCAGAAATGCCTGCGGGATACCCATGAGGGTACGTATGCCGCGTACAACCTGTTCCATTACGACTGGGCATCGCGGGTAATCCATGCCCGGGTGGAGAATACCTCGGAAGGGAACAAGACGCTGGACATCCCCCTTGTAGACTGTGTGTGCGACATCCCTTCGCTGGTGTATTTCCTGCGGCGGATGGACGTTTCCCGGATGAAGGAGGGAGAGCATTACGGGCTCAATTTCGCCATCGACGACACCATTTTCCATATTCACCTGACCAACTGCGGCCTGGAAACGGTAAAGGTTAAAGGACTCGGGAAAGTCCGGTGCCGGTTCCTGCGCTGTTCCGTGGTTACGGGGGCTGTTTTCGCCGGCGACGAAGATGTGAAAATATGGCTGTCGGACGATGCCAACCAGGTACCGGTGGCCTTCTGGGCACCGCTCAGGGTAGGCGCCATGCGGGGCTATTTGAAAAGCTTCGACCACTTGAAATATGATTTAACCGCTGTCCAGGACCGATGAAAGAAGAGGTGAACCATAAAGGCCGGATTGTCCGGATAACCCCCCAGACCACCACTGTGGCCATCGAGCAGCATGCGGCCTGTTCCCAGTGCCATGCCGCCGGGCTGTGCGGAATGGCCGATGTCGCGGAAAAGGCGATCGAAGTGCCCACGGACCCGTATGCCGGCTATGGGGTCGGCGACGAGGTAGAGGTTGTGCTGAAAGCCTCCATGGGGATGAAGGCCGTGTGGCTGGCCTACTTTATTCCGCTGCTAGTGCTGCTGGGTGTGATTCTGCTGCTGGTGGCCCTGGGTGTGGCCGAAGTCCCTGCGGGATTGTCCGGAATTGGAGCCGTGGCCTTGTATTATCTGCTCCTGTGGCTTCTGCGGGACCGCCTGAAAAACGAATATGTATTTACAATAAAAGGATAAATTATGGTTAACATCATCATTTGGACTATCGCGGTGGTGACCGTCCTGGGACTTCTGCTGGCCCTGATCCTGTATCTGGTGGCCAAGAAGTTCAAGGTAGAGGAAGACCCCCGGATCGACGAAGTGGAAAAGGTGATGCCTGGTGCCAATTGCGGCGGCTGCGGTTTTGCCGGCTGCCGGGCTTTTGCGGAAGCTGCCGTGAAAGCGCCCAACCTGGACAACAATTACTGTCCGGTGGGCGGAAACGACACCATGGCCCAGGTGGCCGCTATCCTGGGCTATGAGGTGAAAGCCAAAGCCCCCCAGGTGGCGGTGGTGCGCTGTAATGGTACGTGCCAGGCCCGTCCCAAGGTGAACAGCTACGACGGGTTCTCCTCCTGCGCCGTGAAGGCTACCCTTTATGCCGGCGACACAGGCTGTTCCTATGGCTGCCTGGGCTGCGGAGACTGTGTGGCCGCCTGCCAGTTCGGCGCCCTTTCCATGGATCCTCAGACGGGACTGCCTGTCGTGGATGAGGAAAAGTGCACCGCCTGCGGCGCCTGCACCAAGGCCTGCCCCAAGCACATCATCGAAATCCGGCCGAAGGGTCCGCGCGGCATGCGGGAGTTCGTCAGCTGCGTGAACAAGGACAAGGGCCCTGTTGCCAAGAAGGCCTGCGCCAACGCCTGTATCGGCTGCGGCATCTGCGCCAAGACTTGTACGCACGACGCCATTACGGTAGAAGGTAATGTGGCCTATATAGATCCTGCCAAGTGCAAGCTCTGCCGCGAATGTGAGGCCATGTGCCCCACCGGTGCCATCCACGGGGTGAATTTCCCCAAGCCCTTAGATAAAGAGAACATCAAATCCCGCATTAAACTCCGTCAGCAGAAAGCGGCAGAGGCTGCCTCTGCCTCCGCGTCGCTTCGCGACCCTGTACGGGCAAATGCTCCGGCAGAGGCTGTCTCTGTCGCTAAAGTGAAGGAGGAAAAGAAAGATGAGTAAGCATACATTCTCTATCGGCGGCGTACATCCGCACGACAACAAGATGTCCCGGGAATGCCGCATCGAGCCGCTTCCCCTGGCTCCCACCGTGTACATTTCCGTCGCCCAGCATATCGGCGCCCCCGCTGTCCCGGTGGTGGCCGTGGGAGACAAAGTGAAAGTGGGTCAGGTGATTGCGGAGCCGGGCGGCTTCGTGAGCGCCTTCATCCATTCCTCCGTGTCGGGAACGGTCAAATCCATCGGCCCCCGGGCAGACCTCTCCGGCCGCCCCTCCACCCATATCGAGATTGCGGTGGAAGGCGACGAGTGGCTGGAAACCATTGACACCTCCGACACCCTGGTCACCGAGATTCCCGCCGACAACAAGGCCATCCTGGACAAAATCCGTATGGGCGGCGTTGTGGGCCTTGGCGGTGCCACCTTCCCTACGCACGTGAAACTGAGCCCGCCTCCGGGTTCCAAGTGCGAGCGGGTGATCATCAACGGCTGCGAATGCGAGCCTTACCTTACCTCCGACTTCCGCACCCTGCTGGAAAAAGGGGAGCAGGTCGTGGTGGGAGCCGCCATCCTGAAGCAGGTGATGGGCGGTGTCCCTTGCACCATCGCCATTGAAGAGAACAAGCCCGAGGCCATCGCCCATATCCGTGAGGTCATCGGCAAGCTGGGCTTCAGCGGAATCGAGGTGATGGAGATGAAGATGATGTATCCGCAGGGCGGTGAAAAACAGCTGATCGACGCCGTTATGGGCCGTCAGGTGGGTTCCGGCGCCCTCCCTATCAGCGTTGGGGCCGTGGTGCAGAACGTAGCCACCGCGCTGGCCGTATATGATGCGGTTCAGAAGAACAAGCCCATCGTAGACAACTCCGTTACCATTACTGGTCAATGCGCCCCCAAGCAGGCGAACCTGCTGGTTCGGGTGGGAACACCCCTCCGCTATATCCTGGATTACCTGGGAGGCGTTCCGGAGAATGCCGCCAAAGTGATCAGCGGCGGTCCCATGATGGGCCGGGCTGTGGCCAACCTGGACGCCGCCACCGTAAAGGGTACGGGCGCCCTGCTGCTGCTCACCGAGAAAGAAACCCGTCGCGCTCCCGAAAGCCATTGTATCCGCTGCGGGAAGTGTGCCGATGCCTGCCCGATGGGTCTGGAACCTTTCCTGCTGAACAAACTCGCCCGCGCCAAAGACTGGGATGCCATGGAGCAGAATGCCGCCCAGGACTGCATCGAGTGCGGCTGCTGCCTGTACTCCTGCCCTGCGCAGATTCCGCTGCTGGACAACATCCGGATCGGCAAGGGCATCGTGCTGGGTAATATCCGTGCCCGTGCCGCTGCTGCCAAAGCCGCTGCAGAGGCCGCCAAAGCAAGTGCTGACGCTAAAAAGTAATCAACTATGAGTCAATTAATAGTATCTCCGTCTCCGCACATCCATTCCAAGGATTCTACCCGTTCCCTGATGCTGGATGTGGTGATTGCGCTCGTCCCGGCCGTCCTCTGTTCCTTTGTGTTCTACGGATGGAGGGAAATGCTGGTGATGGCTGTGAGCGTTGCCTCCTGCGTGCTGCTGGAGTGGGCCATTACCAAATATCTGCTGAAAAAACCGTCCACCATCGGGGACCTGTCGGCCGTGATTACCGGTATCCTGCTGGCGCTGAACGTGCCGTATACCACGCCCTGGTGGGTGATTGTGATCGGTGCCGTGGTAGCCATCGGCGTTGCCAAAATGACGTTCGGCGGCCTGGGCCAGAATATCTGGAATCCCGCCCTGGTGGGCCGTGTGTTCCTGCTGGTCTCGTTCCCTACCTACATGACCACCTGGAGCCAGCCTCAGGGCCTGTTCGGGGCCGATGCCGTCACGGGTGCCACCCCGCTGGGCGCCATCCAGGAAGGCCTGATGCAGGGTGCCACCGTACAGGATATCATGGCCGAGCACGGGTATAACTACAGCCAGATGCTGTTCGCCAACCTGGGCGGCAGCGCCGGCGAAGTCTGCGCACTGGCCCTTCTGGCCGGTTTCGTGTACCTGTGCATCCGCAAGGTCATCAAGCCTTGGATCACCCTGAGCATCCTGTGCACCGTGGCCCTGACTTCCCTGGTCTTCTGGGGCGTCAATCCGGCCCGCTTCACGGACCCGCTCTTCAACCTGCTCACCGGCGGTCTCATCCTGGGTGCCTGCTTCATGGCCACCGACTATGTGACCTCCCCCATGTCAACCTGGGGCGGTGTGGTGTTCGGCGTGGGTATCGGCCTTCTTACGGTGCTCATCCGTTATTTCGGATCCTATCCGGAAGGCGTTTCCTTCGCCATCCTGATCATGAACTCGCTGGTTCCGCTCATCAACATGGGCTTCAAACAGAAAAAATTCGGGAGGAAATAAGCTATGGCCGTAAAATCCAACCTGACCAATATGGTGCTGGTGCTGGGTACAACCTGCCTGGTGTGCTCGGCCCTGCTGGGCGGCGCCTATGCGCTGACCAAAGATCCCATCGACAAAGCGGCGGCGGAAAAGACCAACCGGGCCATCGCCCAGGTGCTGCCCGCTTTCTCCGAGACGGCCTACAAGTCGGTTTCGGTCGGTGACAAAACGTACAATTACTATGAGGCTACGGAAGGTGCTTCCGTGGTGGGATATGCCATCGAGTCCACGACGGTGGGTTTCGGCGGAAACCTCACCCTGATGGTGGGCGTTACCCCGGACGGTGTCGTGTGCAATACCTCGGTGCTCTCCCAGTCGGAGACCCCCGGCCTGGGCGCCAAGTGCAATACCGACGAAAAGTTCATGGCCCAGTGGAAGGGATTCGACCCTTCCAGCAAAATCCTTTCCGTGAAAAAGGACGGGGGCGACGTGGACGCCATCACCGCTTCCACCATTACGTCCCGTGCCTATACGGAGGCCGTGAAAAATGCCCTGGAGGCTTTCAAAACCATAAACAACGGAGGACAGAGCAATGAGTAACAAACTGAAACTGATCGGCGACGGTCTGGTTAAGAACAACCCTACCTTTGTGCTGCTGCTGGGCATGTGCCCTACGCTGGCCACCACGACTTCGGCCATCAACGGCCTTAGCATGGGCCTGGCTACGCTCTTTGTGCTGGTCCTGTCCAACATGGCCATATCGGCCATCGCCCCGGTGGTGCCGGACAAGGTGCACATTCCGGTGTATATCGTGGTTATCGCCACTTTCGTGACCCTGCTTCAGTTCCTGATGCAGGCCTACACCCCTGCCATGTACGAGACCCTGGGTCTGTTTATCCCGCTTATCGTGGTCAACTGTATCGTGCTGGGCCGGGCGGAGGCTTTCGCCAACAAGCATGGCGTGTTGGAAAGCGCCTGTGACGGTCTGGGCGTGGGCCTTGGCTTCACCTGCTCGCTCACCGTTCTGGGCCTGGTGCGTGAAATCCTGGGTTCCGGAAGCGCCTTCGGCTTCAACTTCATCGGCGGCAACGACGGTATGCTGGCTTTCGTGATGGCTCCCGGTGCATTCCTGTGCCTGGGCTATCTGATGGTACTGTTCAACAAATTCGTTAAAAAGAACTAGGCTATGGAGTACTTTCTGATTATCATCTCGGCAATTTTTGTCAACAATATCGTCCTGGCCCAGTTCCTGGGAATCTGCCCGTTCCTGGGCGTGTCCAACAAGCTTTCCACCGCCACGGGCATGTCCATGGCCGTGTGCTTCGTGATCACCCTGGCTACGCTGGTCACCTACCTGATCAACCAGTACCTGCTGGTTCCCTTCGGCCTCACGTTCCTGCAGACCATCGCCTTCATCCTGGTGATCGCCGCCCTGGTGCAGATGGTGGAGATCGTGCTGAAGAAAGTGAGCCCCGCCTTGTATCAGGCCCTGGGTATCTTCCTGCCCCTGATCACCACCAACTGCGCGGTGCTGGGTGTGGCTATCAACGTGGTTACCAAGCAGTTCTCCTTCGTTCCCGGCGGTATGCTCAACCTGGGACAGGCGCTGGTGTATGCCTTTGCCACTTCCCTGGGCTACGGCCTGGCCATGGTGATCTTCGCGGGTATCCGGGAGCACCTGGCTCTGAACGACGTTCCCAAGGCCTTCAAGGGCGTTCCCATCGCCATCATCAGCGTGGGTATCCTGGCCCTTGCCTTCATGGGCTTCAGCGGTATGGTGAAGTAGGCGGAGGTTAACTCCGGAGGTTATCAACGTATTAAACAGTACTCCTGTGTGTCGCGCGACACACAGGAGTACTGTTTAGAGTGCTAATAGTCAGCTGTTTATCTTCCACCTAGAATTGGAAGACTTGCGGCTGGGCGGTGAAGGAGGAGATGGTGGCGGTGGCGTTCTGCATGTAAAGGACGATGGTGTTGTCGTCGTTCTCATCATACATGCCGCGCAGGCTGGGATTCTTGTCCAGCATGTCCTTCTTGGCTTCTACACGCTCATCGGGGATGAGTTCGCACTGGATGCGGATCCATTCGCCGTCCACGAAAGCGCAGATTTCGGCCTGGGGATTGGCCTCCAGCTGCTTGTACACGTTCTTCGCCTTTCCGGTCTGAATGTACAGCTTTCCTTCGAAAATCTCGGCGGTGCCGAAAGGACGTACGCGGGGCTGGCCTTTCTCTTCCGTGGCCAGGTAATAGGTTCCGGCTTTTTTCAGGAACTGCTGGGCACGGGCGGCGTTTTCCGGGTTGGGAGTTGTCTTTTCAATCATATACTTTTCACAGCATTCTTTGGTTTCTGCTTCTTTGTTGCCGTTGTTCCCGCAGGACACGGCCAGGGCCACGATGGCCAGGGAAATGATGATTCTTTTCATGGTTTTTCAGTTTTTGCAAAGATAAAAAATGCAACGTCCGGGGACATTGCATTTTTAACAAAAAACATCTCAGTTATTTGATGACCTCTTCCAGTTTGGCTTCCAGGGCTTTGCCGCGCAGGCCGCGGGCCACGATGATTCCCTGCGGGTCGATGAGCAGGTTGTCCGGAATGGAGTTCACGCCATAAGTCTTGGAGGCGACGGTCTGCCAGCCTTTGATGTCCGAGAGGTGGATCCAGGGCATGTTCCAGTCTTTGATGGCGGCCACCCAAGGCTCCTTGCTGTTGTCGAACGACAGGCCCACGATATCGAATCCTTTTTTGTGGAACTTGTTATAGGCTTCTACCACGAAAGGCATTTCGCGCTCGCAGGGGCCGCACCAGGAAGCCCAGAAATCTACCAGCACCCATTTGCCCTTGCCCACATACTCGCTCAGTTTGTGCATCTTGCCGTTCACGTCGGCCTCTTCCAGGTCGATGAAGGGCTGGCCCACAACCTTCTGCTTGGCCTCTTCGGCGGCCTTCTGGCGGGCTTCCATAGCGTCGATCTGCTCTTTGATCTGCACGGCGTAGGGATGTTTGGTAAAGGCGGCACCTGCGGTGAAGGCCTCGTTGATCTTGTCCGGACCCAGCATGTTGTAGAGGGCGTCCACGAAAGCGGCGGGGATGATGTTGTCCTGATTGTCTGTCAGGATGCTTTCGTAGCACTCCTGCACCTTGTCGATCTTCTTCTGAAGCTCCTCTTCGGAAATGCCTTCGACAGCCGTGGCTGCGATAGCCTCTTCGTAAACGCGGTTGGACTCCAGGTCATAGGCGGTGAGCTTTTCGTTCAGGGCCGACCCGCTGAGGCTGTTGTCTTCCAGGTTCACGGTGACGGGCTTGCCGTCGTTGAAGAAGAGGTTCTGCCAGGTGCTTCCGTCCTGCTGGACAGCGAGCAGCGCATTCTCGGTGGCCTGTCCCTTAAGGGTGAAGGTACCTCCGGAGACAACGGTGCTGTCGATGGTTTCGCCGGAGATTTTGTCGATCAGGTAAACGGTTTTGCCGTCGGTGGCATTCTTCCCGTTTACGGTGTAGCTCCCGGGTTGGGAGCAGGCAGCCATGCACACAAGGGCGAGCACTGCCGGGATTAAGTTCTTTTTCATATCAACCATATTAAAGTAAGAAGTTATAAATCAAGTTGTTCCAGGATTTCTTCCTCAGTGGAAAGGTTAAAGTCTCCCACAATCGAGTTCTTGAGCATGGAGGCGGCGGTGCAGAAGTCCAGGCAGCGCTGCGGGTTCCCGGGCCACTTTTCGGCCGCATGGATGTAAGCGGCGACAAAGGCGTCGCCCACGCCCATGGGGTCCACGATGGGGGAGATATCGTAGATGCGGGTGCGGTAGATCTCTCCCTCGTACCAGAGCAGGGCGGTCAGGGTGTGCCGGGTGGTGGAAATCTGGTTCCTCAGGCCCAGCATCATTTCCCGGCAGTGGGGGAATTGCCGGTGCATCTCGTCGAAATAGCGCCGATAGGCATCCATGTCCAGTTGGGAATCGGCCATCATGTGGTTCATGGGCACCTGCTTTACGCCCGTGGCCACTTCCCACTCGTCCTGGTCGCCGAAGATATAGTCGCTGTACTGCATGAGGGCGCTGAGCGTCTTGTGGGCGTCTGCCCCCGGGTAGCGCCAGAGGTTTTTCCGGAAGTTGATGTCGCAGGTGATCCGAAGCCCCATCTCCTTGGCAGTTCGGACGGCTTCGAAGGTGGCTTCCGTGGCCGACTGCGACACGGCGCAGGTGATGCCGGAGCAGTGGAAGATATCCGTATGGGCGAAGATGTCCCGCCAGGGGTACATCCCCGGGGCCGACGAATAAAAGGACGACCCCATCCGGTCGTAAACCACCTGCGAGTTGCGCACCGATGAGGCGGCTTCGAAGTAATACGTGCCCAGGCGCTCTCCGCCCCGGACAATCTCCGATACATCTATTCCGTAACGGCGCAGTTCCCGGATGCAGGCATTCCCGATTTCGTTGTCCGGGATGCGGGATACATATCCCACCTGGTTCCCCAGGGTGGCCAGGGAAACCGCCACATTGGCTTCAGAGCCGCCATAATGGCCTTCCCAGTCATACCCCTGGCTTAAGCGCTTGGACCCGTTTTTGGACCAGCGCAGCAAGATTTCTCCGAATGTGACAATCCTTTTCACGGTTTCAAATATATAGATTGCAATCTGCAAATTTAGAGATAATCCTTTGGATTCACAACCCGCGGCAGGAGGATTCCCTTTTTCTTTGATTCTTTAGGCAAAAAGGATTACATTTGTGCCGGCATTTATCTTCAATTATGAAAAATCTCACGTTTTTGTCCGTTTCCCTGCTGCTTATGGCTGCCTCCTGCGCCCCTGAAAAGAACGTCGGAATGGCTGTGAACCAGGCCGTTCCCTCCTATGCCGTCATGGCCCACCGCGGTTCCACCTACTGGGCACCGGAAGAGACAGAAAGCGCTTGGCGCTGGGCTCGGGAAATGGGTGCTGATTATCTGGAGAGCGACCTTCAGTGCACCAAGGACGGCGTCATCCTGGCCAATCACGACGACAACCTCACCCGTACCACCAATATCGAGGAAGTATTCGGTCGTGAAATCCCTTCCACCCGCCGGGATTTCTATCTTTCCCTGGGCTTCTCCGAGGCCGATGCCGATGCCCAGCTGGCACTGGACCGGGAAGGCTTCAAGCCTTATTATGCGGCCTCGTATTACTACGCGGAGCTGCTGATGCTGGACGCCGGCGCCTGGTTCAACGCGGCCCGGCCGGAGCAGGCGCGCCCCGCTTATGCCGGGAGCCAGTATGTGTCGGCCTTGCAGGACCAGATTGCCTACGCAGAGGGGAAAAGGCTCCGGCGGGATGCCGACGGCTGCCGGATACTCCCGTACAGGCTCAAGGCCTCCTGCGAGGGGAAAAGCCTCTCCGATATCCGGGAAACGGCCGCCGAGGGCGGAAAATACATGGAGTTTGTGGACTACGATTTCTCCGGTGCCTATGAGGCGGACCCGGCGGACAGCGGGCATCGGCCCGGAATCTATATCGAGTTCAAGGAGCCCCAGGTGAACCCGGAGGATATGGAACAACGGGTTTTTGACGTGCTGGATGCCGCCGGATGGAACGTCATCACCTCTCCGGCCACGGAAACGGCTTTTTATAAGGATGGCCGCGTGCAAGTGGGCAAGACGGCCGGGAAAGTGATTCTGCAAACCTTCTCTCCGGCTTCGCTGGTGCGGGCCAATGCCGTTTTCAAGGGAAATCTCCCCATGTGCTTCCTCCTCTGGCCGCCCTGTCCGAAAGAGATTCCAGGCGGAGACCTGGATACGCCGGAAGGCTTCCAGTCCATCCTGGACTGGGCCAAGGCCAACGGCGCCACCATCAGCGGTCCTTCCATCAGCGGGGAGCCCAACAACTATGCCGAGCTGAACCAGCCCTGGCAGGCGGAACTTGTGAGAAAAGCCGGCATGCTCAACCATCCCTATTCCTTCGACTCGCTGGACCAGATGGAGGAGCAGACAGCCCGCTCCGACGGCTTTTTCACCAACCGCTCGGACCTTACCCTCCAATATCTGATCGGCCATGGCCTGAGACCCGCCCCGGCTCCGCAGACGGTCCCCGATCCGGCCGCCACGCTGGAGCGCCTGGGCTATTGAGCGTGCCGCCAGCTTCCTTTTTCGATGATTCTACGGAGCTCCCTGCCAAAGAGGGCTCCGTAATAATTTATGAGGGTCTCCTGAGGGTCCGGCCCTTCCATGAAGAAAGAGCCCAGGCTTTCCGTATTGGCCACAAAGGTGGAGACAAACTGCGGCCGGAGCATGCCATAGAGGGCGATGCCGAAGAAATGGTACCAGGCGCCATAGTTGTCGCCCAGCGGTTTTGAGTCGTTCCGGATGTAGGAGAGTTTCTGCTGGAGCGGATCGAATTCCCGCTCTGACCGGTGGGGCTGGCCGGTGAGCACATTCTCGCAGGAAAGAAGCGTCATATATAGGTTTCCCTGGTTCAGGACATAGCTTTCGGCAAAGAGTTCGTGGATTTGCAGGCTATGGTCGGGATAGCTCATAATCCTCTCTTTCAGAGCTTCTTCCGTCCCGGTTATACAGTAGCGGGAAGTCCACCCGCAGGCCAGGCACATGAGCAGTTTGCTCCGCATGAATACGGGAATGGGAAAGTCCTGCTGCTTTCCGGCGAACCTTCTCCACAGGCGGTGCCAATAGCCATACAGATTATAGACTCTAGCCTCGGGAGACCATCTATGCTCTTCCCCGATGTACGGCGAAATGGCAGGATAGTTCCGGCGGAGGATATCGGCAAACTGTTCCAGCAGCAGTTCGTTATCAAGGGAATAGGTTTTCCCTATTTTGAAATCGGCCTCTCCGGCCTTTCTTTCCCTGTCCGATACCGCCTGGGGCAGACCCTGGTGGAAAAAGGCTGAAGCCAGTTTTACAAAGGCCGTGTCCAGTTTCCGGATGAGCATGGCATCCCCCTGCGGATCCACCAGCATCACGCGGTCCTGCTGATACCCCTCGGACTCATAGCTGCGCTCCAGCCAGAATTTGAAGCCTTCCTCGCCCTGGACGGCCATGCGGGAAGTGCCGCAGCCGGAAAGGACCAGTGCGGATAGCAGCAGGGAGGTAAGAAGGGTTATGGACGGTCTCGTAACGGTTAAGGCTCAGTTATTTTCGGCCAATTTACGAAAAAATGGCCGTACTGCCAAAACCGCTGGTCCGGAAACACCTTATTTCCAGCTGATAAGTCCTTGGATTACGGCATTGGAGAAACCGGCCTCTTCCATGGCGTTGAGACCCTGGATGGTGATGCCGCCGGGGGTGGTTACGCGGTCAATCTCCTGCTCCGGATGGGTGCCGTGGGCGTCTACCAGATCCACCGCTCCCTTGATAGTTTGAAGGACCGCTTCCAGCGCCTGGGCGGGATACAGGCCCAGCTGCACGCCGCCTTCCATGGCGGCCCTGGCATATCGCAGCGCGAAAGCGGTTCCGCAGGAGGCCACCATCATGCCGGCGCCCAGCTGTTTTTCGTTCACCAGGAGGGTCTTCCCTACAGTGTTGAAAAGGTCCAGAAGGCACTTCCGGGTAGATTCCGTGCCGATAACTTCGTTCGCGAAAGTCATGCTTTCACCCAACTCGATGGCCAGGTTGGGGATAACGGTATAGACGCCTTCCGGTGCTACATCGGCCACCCATTTTTTGAGCTGCTCTCCGGGAATACCGGCGGCTAAGGAGAACAGCAGTTTCCCTTTAAAGTGGGGGAGCATCGGCTCCAGCACCTCTTTCACCAGCCAGGGTTTCACGCCCAGGATGATGATATCGGCCCACCGGGCCGCCTGGACATTGTCCAAAGTGGCATTAAGGCCGATGGCGGTGTATTTTTCCAGGGTTTCCCGGTGCTTGGCGGTAACGGTGATTTCCACCCCGGGGCAAAAACGGGAAAGGCCCAGCGCCGTAGCGCCACCCATGTTTCCCGCACCTATGATGGCAATTTTCATGGATATTATTTTGTGATTCCGTTGGGATTTGACCCTTTCGGGTCACATCCCCGACCCTGCCACGGGCCAATCATCAAAAATAAATTTTTGTGATTCCGTTGGGATTCGAACCCAAGACCCACAGCTTAGAAGGCTGTTGCTCTA
>CAMHST010000006.1 GCA_946187865.1 uncultured Bacteroidales bacterium | reverse complement strand
TCACGGCCGTTCTTGGAACTGGATTGACCTTTCTTGTGTGCCATAATCTGTTTCTGACTTTAAAAGTTAAGCGATAGCGTCGATGTGAATCTTGGTGAGCTTCTGGCGATGGCCGTTGAGCGTCTGGAATCCCTTGCGACGGATTTTCTTGAATACGAGCACTTTCTTTGCTTTGGCGTCGTCGTCCAGGACGGTGGCCTTCACAACTGCTCCCTCTACATACGGAGTTCCAACCTTTACGGCACCTTCTGCGTCGATGAGAAGGACCTTGTTGAACTCTACGGATTCTCCGTTCTTGGCCTGAAGGCGGTTCACGAAGATGTCCATGCCAGCCTCTACTTTAAACTGCTGGCTTGCAATGTCTACGATTGCGTACATTGTACAAAAACTTGTTAAAGTTTTGGGCCGTAAGCGCCTGCCCTCTGCGGCAGGTCTTGACTGGGCTTAGCGGTCATCTCAAAAAATGGACTGCAAAGATACGAATAATTCTCAGAATCACAAATTTTTCGTGTTTTTTACTTACCTTTGCAGCCCCGATGGAACAGGAACGCATCATATTGGGCATAGACCCCGGTACCCAGCTGCTGGGTTTCGGGCTCATCCGCGCGGATGGGAAAAAAGCCTCCTATATAGACATGGGGGTGCTGGACCTTCGCAAGGAGTCGGACGCCTATGCCAAGCTCCAGGCCATCTACGAGTGCATCGGCGAGGTGTGCAAGAGCTACCATCCCACGGAACTGGCCATCGAGAGTCCCTTTTACGGGAAGAATGCCCAGGTGGTCCTGAAACTGGGCCGCGCCCAGGGTGCCGCCATCCTGGCCGCGAAGGAGTACGGCGTGGAATCCGTGACGGAATATGCCCCCAGAAAGGCCAAGGAGGCCATCGTGGGCAACGGCGCCGCCTCCAAGGAACAGGTGCAGCTGATGCTGGAAAAAACCCTCGGGGTTAAACTGGAGGCCCGCCATCTGGATGCCACCGACGCCCTGGCCATCGCCCTGTGCCATCACTATGAAACTTCACGTCCCCTGTCCTCTGCCAAGGGCAAAGGCGGGTGGGAGCAGTTCCTGAAAGACCATCCGGAACGCATAAAATAAAATTTTTTACTTGGTTTAAACTTTGCTGTACGCACCGTGTCTAAATGGGCGTATAACGTGTAGAAGTGTATCAGAACTTTATGGCAAGAAGATTTGTGTTGGCTCTTATCGGCCTGCTTTCCGCCCTCTCGCTGGGGGCTCAGAATTACAAGATTACGGTGAAACTGGCCGATTCCGCAACGAATGAACCCGTGGGGTTTGCGACAGTGTCCCTGATTCCCGAAAGAGGAAATACCAAGTATGCCCTCACCGACGCAGAGGGCAAAACCGTCGTGGAGAAGGTCCGCGCCGGCAAATATACCCTCAAGGCGGAACTCCTGGGATACAAGCCTTATACGCATGAACTGACGGTAAGGGACCGTGACATGGACCTGGGCACCCTCAAGATGGACGTGGACCAGGAAGTGCTGGACGCCGCCTCCGTGTCGGCCACCGGCAACCCCATCATCATCAAGAAAGATACGGTGGAGTATAATGCGTCCTCGTACAAGATCACGGACGACAACATGCTCATCGACCTGCTGAAGAAGCTCCCCGGCATCGAGGTGGGAGAAGACGGCAGCATCACCTCCAACGGAAAAACCATCTCCCGGATCACCATCGCCGGGAAAACCTTCTTCCTGGACGACCCTCAAGTGGCCACCAGCAACCTCCCCGCCAAGCTGGTGGAGAAGGTGAAGGTGATCAAGAAAAAGAGTGAACAGGCCGAATTCACCGGCATCGACGACGACAACGAAGAGACCATCATCGACCTCACTGTGCAGCGGGGCATGATGAACGGCATTTTCGGAAACATTGTGGCCGGTGGCGGTCACGATATCCCGTCCCAGAACAACTCCCTGAACGACTGGCGTTTCCAGGCGAACGGCATGGTGGGCCGCTTCACCGAGGACAGCCAGCTTTCCGTCATTGCCAATGCCGGAAACGGCCCCCGCGGCGTGGGGTTCAACAACTTCTCCAGCGGCATGATGGGCGGTATGATGGGCGGCATGGGCGGCATGGGCGGCGGCATGATGGGTGGCATGGGCGGCGGTGGCATCACCACCTCCTGGATGCTAGGCGCCAACGCCTCCATGGACCTGCTGGACAATCGGATGGAACTGGCCATCCCGTACCAGTACCAGGGCTCCAGCAGCAATTCCGTCTCGGATATCTATAAGGAGACGTACGTGGGCGAGAACAACACCCTCATCTCCCAGACGCTCAACGACAACGACCAGAACACCTGGGGCCACTCCATCTCCATGCGCATGGACCACAAGTTCTCCGACAATACCTCCCTCATGATCCAGCCGCAGTTCAACTTCGGCGGCGGCAATTATGTGCAGCGGTCCATGGCCGACACCTGGAGGAATGAGATCGGTGACGACTCCCGGGTCAACGACGGTTGGTCGCTCAACAGCGGCGTGAACAAAAACCTCACCTTCAGCGGCCGCGGTATCTTCCGTCAGCGCCTGGGCATTCCCGGCCGTACCCTTTCCCTGAATTTCAACTGGAATATCCGGGACAACCGGATGGACGGTTACAACCAGTCGCTCACCAATACCTTTGTGAAGGGTATTGCCAAATCGGATTTCGTGAACCAGCGCATAGACCAGGTCCAGAAGAGTCAGACCCTGGGTGCCAGTCTGGTATATACGGAGCCCCTGGGCAACTATTTCTACATGGAAGGACGGTATCAGGTGAACTGGAGCAACTCCCTCACCGACAAGAAAGCCTTTGACAGCGGCAACCCGTACAACTATTCGGTCTCGCCCGATGGCATCCGGAGCCTTTTCATGGATTACACCCCTGCGGGTGAATCCGAGAATTCGCTGTACAGCAACAACGTAATCAGCCGCAACCTGAACCAGACCATCGGCCTGTCCTTCATGTACCAGCAGGACTGGATCCGGGCCCAACTGGGTGCGCAGGCCATCCCTACCCGCCAGTACAACCTGACCAACGACAAGGAGTACGACCCGGGCACCATCTGGAACTTCGCCCCGCGGGCCATGCTCATGTACGAGTTCAACGACAACGCCAACATCCGCATCAATTACAACGGCCGCAGCGGGCAGCCTTCCACCAGCCAGCTGAATCCGGTCATGGACAACTCCACACTGATGTCCATGAATCTGGGTAACCCTTACCTTACTCCTTACTTCAACCACAATGTGCGCATGGAGCTGGAGTACTCCAACCGCGCCACCTTCTTCACTGCCCGTTTCAACCTGAACGGCGGCATGAACCAGAACCCCATTTCCAACGCCAACTGGTACGACGAGGGCGGACGTCAGTATTCCTTCCCGGTGAACGGTAAGAATACCTTCAACGGCGGCGGCTTCATCATGGTGAACGCCCCCATCGCCAAGTCCAACTTCTCCATCTCCAACATGATCAACGCCAATTACAGCATGTCCAGCAGCTACATCGGCAACGGCGCCCTGACCATGACGGAGTTCTTCCTGGACGACGGAAACTTCGATTACGACAAGTTCCACAACTATTATTTCGAGGAGCATCCGGAAAAATGGGCCGAGCAGTTCCTGGCCAACGAGACCCGTACCCTTACCCTGATGGAGAACTTCACGGGTACCTACCGCTCGGACGACGTGGAGGTGAGGCTGGGATTCCGGACCAATGTGCGCAAGCCTTGGTACACGGTGCAGAAAGCCGTTGACGCCACTTGGAACAATGCCGTTACCGGATCCTTTATGTGGACGGTGGGCAACACGGGCCTGAGCCTGAACACCGACGCCAACTACCGCTGGTACAGGGGCTACACCACCAACCAGCCGTCGGAATTCATCTGGAACGCCTCTATCTCCAAGACTATCATCGGCGGGCAGGCGACCATCGCCCTGCAGGCCTACGACATCCTGGGACAGTCCCGTATGCTCAGTGTAACCACGACGGACAACTACTATCAGGAGACCAACAACCGGACGCGCCTGGGCCGTTATATCATGCTTAACTTCACCTGGCGCTTCGGCACCTTCGGCGGCGGCAGGGGCCGTGGTGGCTTCGGCGGCCGTGGCGGCCGTGGCGGCCGTCCCGGTGCCGGCGGCCCGCCTATGGGCGGCATGGGTGGCTTCGGCGGCGGCATGGGAGGCCGTTTTTAATCGCCGGAAGTATACTTACGCCACTTTTCAATAAGGGATGACATGTCTGCGGGGAGCGGAGCTTCGAAATGGAGCCGCTCCCCGCTTCGCGGATGCGTGAAGCCCAGTGTACGGGCATGCAGGGCCTGACGGGGGCAGATGGTGAAGCAGTTCTGGATAAACTGGCGGTATTTGGCATAGATGGTGCCCTGGCGGATCTCGGAGCCGCCGTAGCGCTCGTCGTTGAACAGGGGATGGCCGATGGAGGCCATGTGCACGCGGATCTGATGGGTGCGGCCGGTTTCCAGGCGGCATTCCACCACCGTGATGAATCCGTAGCGTTCCAGCACTTTCCAGTGGGTGACGGCCCATTTCCCCTTGTCAGGGTCTTCATAGACCTTGAAGCGGAGCCTGTCGTTAGGGTCCCGGCCGATGGTGCCCGCAATGGTACCTTCATCTTCCGCCAGGTTGCCCCAGACCACGGCCGTATAGATGCGGTCGATGGAATGAACGAAGAACTGGTCTGCCAGGTTGAGCTGGGCCGGGGGATTCTTGGCCACCACCAGAAGACCGCTGGTGTCTTTGTCTATCCGGTGCACCAGCACGCCCATGCGCTCGTCTTCGGCGTCGGCCTCCTGTTTCAGGCCCAGGTGGAAGGCCAGGGCGTTGATCAGGGTTCCGTTGTAATTCCCGTGACCGGGATGCACCACCATGCCGGCGGGCTTGTTCACCACCAGCACGTCCTGGTCTTCATAGACGATGTCCAGGGGAATGTTTTCCGGGAGGATCTCCAGCCCGCGGCGCTCGTAGGGCATCACGAACTTGATCACGTCGCAGGGGCGCACGACATAATTGGCTTTTACGGGGACATCGTTCACCCGTACGTAGCCCAGCTTGATAGCCTGCTGGACGCGGCTTCGCGAGGTGTCTTCCTGATGGGAGGCGATGAATTTGTCTATCCGCACCGGCTCCTGCCCTTTGTCGGCAATGAGACGGAAATGCTCGTACATTTCCTCTTCGGCGGGCTGCTCGATGAAAGGGGAGTCTTCCGTCATTGGGCGGGGAGTTTGGCGCTGTCCAGGGTAAGGTAGAAGTTGACGGTGCTGCCCAGGGCCTTGGTGGCTCCCGGGGCGTCCTGCTTGTACACCACCGCATTCATGGAGTCTGCGTAGGTCCGGATGTCTTCGTCGAAGCGGACCCTTCCGGCATTGAGATAGCGGTCGTGGAGGGCGTCCAGGGCCCGGACATACTTCATGCCGATGAGCCGGGGAACCGTGGTGCCGCTCTCCTCTGAGCCCAGGCCCACCGTGAGGTCTATGGTGGAACCGCTCACCACCAGGTCTCCGGCTTTGACTTCCTGCCCGTTGAGGCGCTGGCCCAGCACATTGTTGGTGGCGATATCTTTCACATAATTGAGTTTTCCCAGATTCAGGCCCCGGTTCTGGAGCTCTGCGCGGGCCTCGATGACGGAGTATCCGTAAAGGTTGGGCATGACCACTTTCCGGGGAACGATGGAATTGATGGTGAGGAAGATGCTGCGGCCTTTCTTGACGGTTGCCCCGGCCTTGGGCGACTGGCGGTATACCACGCCGGCACCCAGCCGGCGGACGAATACGGAGTCCATGACTTTGACCCCCACATGGGACTGTGCGGCCAGCGCTTCCGCCTCGGGGACGGTGAGATTGGTGAAATCCGGCGCCGTGACGGTTTTGCCGTGGCGGGTGATGATGTTGAGCCCCCAGGTGGCCAGGCCCACCAAAACGGCTACCACGACCAGCGCCGCCAGCAGGTTTTTGACAATCCAGTTATCTTTCAATGCCATATGATCCAAATGCGATAAGTCCTGCGAAGTTACGAAAAATAATTCATATCTTTGTACTGCGTACGGCCCCGCCGGCCGATTATTCCAGGCAAAACCATGAAGACCAGACATACCTTTCTGCTGCTAACGGCTGTATTTACCCTCCTGATGAGCCTGCCCTGGCTGGTTCCGCACATGGGCTGGACGGCCCTTGTGGGCCTGGTTCCCCTCCTGATCATGGAAAGGCTGGCCACCCTGAAGAAAACCAGGCATTTCTGGTGGTGGCACTACGCCGCCTTTGTGCTCTGGAATGCCGTTACCACCTGGTGGGTGGGGGGTGCCACGGTAGGGGGCGCCGTCTTTGCCATCCTGGCCAACGCGCTCCAGATGTCGCTTGTCTTCGGGTCTTTCCGCTGGGTGAAACGCCGCACGGGCGGTGTCCTGCCGTATATTTATCTTGTGGCGGCCTGGATTGCCTGGGAACGGTATTACTTGACGGTTGCCCAGATCTCCTGGCCCTGGCTGGTGCTGGGAAACGCCTTTGCGGACACCACGTCCCTAATCCAGTGGTACTCGGTGCTGGGGCATCTGGGCGGGTCGCTTTGGGTGTGGTGCGCCAACCTTTCCGTCTTCGGCCTTATGGTAGCCCTGTCAGACGGCCGGATGTCCCGCTGGACGCCCGCCGCCCGCATCAGCGCCCTTGCAGCCCCGGTCCTGGTCCTTTTCGGGCCGATGCTCTGGAGCGCCTGCCTGTCATTCGAGGCGGAGGGGCGGGAGGTGGCTGTCCGGATCGGCCAGCCCAACTTTGACCCCTATCACAAATTCGAGTCCCTGACCCAGCAGCAGCAGGATTCCGTTTTCCTGGACCTGGTGGACGGTATCCCCGCCGGAAAAGAGATGCTGGTGCTGGCGCCGGAAACCTTCACGGCTTCTTTCCTGCTGGACCAGCCTTCCGCCAATCCCAGCTTCCGGCGCTATCAGCAGTGGCTGCGGCGGAATCCCTCGGCCACGCTCCTGTTCGGGGCGTCGGCCTATGACCGGCAGGTCTCCTACGCCGCTCCGTCCCCGCTCTCCTACGACGCCGGCCCTTCCGGCGGGGAAGGCAAGCACCTGTGGGCAACCAGCCGGAATACCGCCATCATCACCGATACCACGGGCCGTGCAGAGACCTATCACAAATCCAAGCTGGTGGTCGGGGTGGAACTTACGCCCTATCCGGCGGTTTTCGTTCCCCTGGAGAATCTGCTGGGCGGCAACCTGATGGGCAAGTGTGTCGGTCAGGAAGAGATTTCCTGCCTGCATATGGTCTCGGGAGGGGAGCGCATCCCTGTCGGCACAGCCGTATGCTACGAGTCGGTATATGGGGAATTCTGCGCCGGCTATGTGAGAAAGGGAGCGCAGCTGCTCACCGTGATCACCAACGATGCCTGGTGGGGGAATACGCCGGGATACCGGCAGCACTTGAATTACAGCCGCCTCCGCGCCATCGAAACGCGGCGCTGGGTGGCCCGCTGCGGCAATACGGGAATCAGTGCCTTCATCGACCCGGAAGGCCACATTGTCCGGAAAACGCCCTGGTGGGAGCCGGCCGTACTGGACGGGACGGTGCGCCTGAGCACCCGGGAAAGCTTTTTTGTCCGCTACGGGGATATGGTGGGGCGTCTGGCCGTGTTTGTCTTCGCGCTGCTTCTGCTGCAGGCGTTCATTCCCCGTCGGCACAAATGAAAAAAGGGAGCAAACTACTCCAGTTTATCTCCCTTTTCATTGAACAAATCATTTTGCAAGACGTTGTAGTCTGTACTTTCCACCAGTTCCAGCTTGATTTTGTAGCGTTTCCGCCACTTGGCCAGGAAGGAGTTGAACAGCCCCCGCTTTAGGTACGCTCCCAGGATAGGGCCGGTTTTGAGTACAATGCTGCGGACTCCCTTTTCTATGGAATAGAAAGCGATTTTGCGCTCGATTTCTTCGTCTATTACCACGCTGGAGTGGATTTTCCCGGTGCCGTGGCACAGGGGGCACTGCTCCGACGTGTTGATTTCCGTAACGGGCCTGATCCGCTGCCGGGTTATCTGCATAAGCCCGAATTTGGTCAGCGGCAGCACATTGTGCTTGGCCCTGTCGTCTTCCATCAACTCCTGCATCAGCTTGAAGAGGGCGTTCTTGTGTTCGTTGGTCTCCATGTCGATGAAGTCCACGATGACGATGCCGCCCATATCCCTGAGCCTGAGCTGACGAGCAATCTCTTCTGCGGCGATCTTGTTCACCTCGAAGGAGTTCTCCTCCTGGTCGGCGGTTTTTGTGCGGATGCCGCTGTTGACGTCTATGACATTCAGCGCTTCGGTGGTTTCGATTACCAGATAGGCTCCCTGCCGCATGGGGACCACCTTGCCGAACGAGCCCTTGATCTGACGGGTGACCTCGAAGTGGTCGTAGATGGGCTGTTTGCCTTCGTACAGGTGGACGATCTTTTCCTGTTCGGGGGAGATCAGTGACACGTACTTCCGCGCTTCTTCGGCCACCCGTTCGTCATTGATCCAGATATTGGAGAACGAGTCGTTGAGGAGGTCCCTCAACACGGTTGTGGTTTTGCTGTACTCCGTAAAGAGCAGTTTCACGGTCTTGTCCTTGGCAATCTTTTTCCAGGAGTTCTCCCATTTCTCTATCAGGGCCTTGGTTTCCCCGACCAGCGTGGCGGCGTTCTTGCCTTCCGCTGCGGTTCTGATGATGGCGCCGTAATTGACGGGGAGGATACTCCTTACCAGGGTTTCCAGTCTACGTTTCTCTTCCTTCGAGCCAATCTTCTGCGAGATGGACACTTTGTCCGCGAAGGGGAGAAGTACAATGTTGCGTCCTGCCAATGAAATCTCTGCTGTCAGTCGTGATCCCTTTGTGGAAATGGGCTCTTTCACGATCTGGGCCACGATCATTTGTCCGGGGTGGAGGATTTCCTCTATGTGTCCTTCCTTGGGAAGGGGACTACCGATCGGGATACGGGAATACAGGTCTTTGAGGTTGGTGTTCCCGTTGGACTCCCGCACGAACTGGTCGAAGGCGGGGAAAAACAGTCCCAGGTCCAGATAATGGATGAAGGCTTCCTTCTTGTCTCCGATGTCCACAAAGGCAGCATTGAGGTTCGGGAGAATCTTCTTTACCTTTCCCAGGTAAACGTCTCCCACAGTGAACTTGTTCCCAGTGCTGGACTCCGTGTTGTACTCTATCAGCCGGTGATTCTCCATCAGGGCGATATGTACTTCTGTTGACGTAACGTCAACGATCAGATCCTTGTCCGCTTTCTCAGACTCCATTGGAATGTGGGTTTAACAAAATGAAAGGGCCTGCATTTTGCCGGCAAGCCCTTTGGTCCTGAAGAAGCCTAGTTTCTCTTACTTCTTCTTGTGGCGGTTCTTGCGCAAGCGCTTTTTACGCTTGTGCGTTGCCATCTTATGTCTCTTTCTCTTTTTTCCGCTAGGCATAATGGTGAATGTTTAAAAATAATTATTTACTTTTCCTTGACGGCGTTCACGAAGCTCTTGGCCGGTTTGAAGGCCGGGATGTCGTGTGCCGGGATGGTCATAGTGGTTTTGCGGGTGATGTTACGGGCGGCCTTCTGGGCGCGGTGCTTGATGATAAAGCTGCCGAAACCGCGGAGGTACACCGGGTTGCCTGCGATCAGGGAGCCCTTCACAACTTTGGTGAATTCTTCGATAACAGCCAAAACCTGCACTTTTTCAATGCCTGTAGTTTTTGCTACTTCATTAACAATCTCTGCCTTTGTCATAATAATTATTATTTTTGTTGAGCTATCAATTGCAAAATCGGGACAAATTTAGAAAGAATTTTCCAATCATCAAAATTATAGTCCAAAAACCGGCCATTTTATGGGCTTTGGATGCCATTTCCTTGCATTGGCACGGAGATTGACTATAAATGCGCCGGACAAGAGTATGCTCCAAAACTGACAAAATGTCAGCAGGGGCTTTCTGTCCCCCAATATATATGAAGGTAAATTACAACGAAATGTTCTCCCCTGCGGGAGTCGAAGTGAATATCATGCCGGTGATGGGCGAAGCCGTCTCCATGAAGGTGGACGAGGCTGAACTTCCGGAAGACCTCCCTATCCTGGCCCTGCGAAACGCCGTCATTTTCCCCGGGACGGTTTTCCCGGTTACGGTGGGGCGTGAAAAGTCGGTCAAGCTGGTTTCCGATGTGGAGCAGGGCAAGGGCTGGCTGGGCGCCGTGCCCCAGCTGGACGTGACGGTGGAAGATCCGGCCGAGGCCGACCTGAACCCTTTCGGCACCCTGTGTAAAGTGATCAAGACCCTGGAAATGCCGGACGGGTCTATGACGGCCATCCTGCAAGGCATGCGGATCCTGGCCCTGGACAGCATCGTGGCCTCGGAGCCCTATCTGCTGGGCCGGGTCCATTACCTGGAAGAATTTGTCCCGGACATGGACGACCAGCAGTCCCGGGTGCTCACCGACACCATCAAGGACCGGGCTGCCACCGTAGTGAAGTCTTCCTCCTTTGCACCCAAGGAAGCCGTGGGCGCGCTGATGTCCATCGACAACTTCCATTTCCTGGTGAATTTCGTGGCCACTACCATCGAGGTGGAGAATTTCCAGGAGCGGGTGGCCCTGCTGGGCATCCTGGACCTGCAGGAGCGGGGCCTGGCCCTGCTCAAAGTCCTGGATACCCAGACGCAGCTGCTCCAGATCCGCCAGGAGATCAACCAGAAAGTGAAAACGGACATCGACCAGCAGCAGCGCGAATATTACCTGAACAACCAGCTCCGTACCATCCAGGAAGAGCTGGGAATGGACGAGGGCGAGGAATTCGAGAAAATGCGCCGCAAGGCCGACGAGAAAAAGTGGTCCCAGGAGGTGCGCGCCATCTTTGACAAGGAGATGGCCAAACTGGAGAAATTCAATCCCTCCTCTCCGGACTACAGTATCCAGCTCACGTTCCTGCAGTTTATGCTGGACTTGCCTTGGGGAGAGATGTCGGAGGACAACCTGGACCTGAAGCATGCGCAGGAGGTCCTGGACCAGGACCATTACGGCCTGGAAACCGTGAAAGACCGCATCATCGAATATCTCGCGGTGCTCAAGCTCAAGGGCAACATGAAATCGCCCATCCTGTGCCTGTGGGGCCCTCCCGGAGTGGGAAAGACCTCGCTGGGCAAGTCCGTGGCGCGGGCCCTGGGACGCAAGTATGTGCGCATTTCCCTGGGTGGCATGCACGACGAGGCAGAGATCCGTGGCCACCGGAAAACCTATGTGGGCGCACTGCCCGGCCGGATCCTCAGCGGCATCCAGCGTGCGGGCACGTCCAATCCGGTCATCGTGCTGGACGAGATAGACAAGCTGGCGTCGGATTTCAAGGGAGACCCTTCCAGCGCCCTGCTGGAGGCCCTGGATCCGGAGCAGAACAACACGTTCCACGACAATTACCTGGATATCGACTACGACCTCTCGCACGTGCTGTTCATCACCACGGCCAACGGAATCGGCACCATCCAGCCCGCCCTGCGGGACCGGATGGAGATGATCAACGTCACGGGATACCTGGCCGAGGAAAAGATGCAGATCGCCAAGGACTACCTGATCCCCAAACAGCTCACCGAGCACGGCCTGCTCAGTGACGGGCTGTCCATCGACGGCGAGGCCCTGGAGGAAATCATCGACAAGTACACCCACGAGTCCGGCGTGCGCGGCCTGGAGAAGCAGATTGCAAAGATCGCCCGGGTTACGGCCAAGAAGATCGCCCTGAACCAGGAATTCCCCGGCGTGATCCGGAAAGAGCACCTGAAAGAGTATCTGGGGCTTCCTACGGCCTATCACGACTCGGTGAAGGGGAACGAAGGTCCGGGCGTAGTCACCGGCCTTGCCTGGACGGAGATGGGCGGCGAGATCCTCTTCGTGGAAAGCTCGGTGTCCAAGGGGAAAGGCGTCCTGTCCATGACCGGCAACCTGGGCGACGTGATGAAGGAGTCGGCCCAGATAGCCTGGCAATACATCAAGGCCCATCCGGAGCTGGCCGGCCTTACCACGGACCAGTTCATGGAGAGGGACATCCACCTCCATGTTCCGGAGGGAGCCGTTCCCAAGGACGGCCCTTCCGCCGGCATCACCATGGTGTCTTCCATGGTTTCCGCCCTCCGTGGCCAGGCCGTGAAGGAAGGGATTGCGATGACCGGCGAAATGACCCTGAGGGGCCGTGTACTGCCGGTGGGCGGCATCAAGGAGAAAATCCTGGCGGCCAAGCGGGCCGGGGTGCACACCATCGTGATTTCCGAGGAAAACCGAAAAGATGTGGAGGATATCAAGGAAATTTACATAAAAGGTCTTATCTTTGTCTATGTGAAAACAATAAAGGATGTAATAGACTTTATTTTCTAGATGGACGTAAAGATAGAAAGTTCTTGGAAAGCCGCACTCGCGGGCGAATTCGAAAAGCCGTATTTCGCCGCGCTGGTGCGCTTTCTGCATCAGGAGAAAGAGGCCGGGAAAAAGATATATCCTCCCGGAAGCCTGATTTTCCGAGCCTTTGAACTCACGCCGGTAAACGAGGTGAAAGTGGTTATCCTGGGCCAGGACCCCTACCACAACCCGGGAGAGGCCATGGGCCTGTCCTTCTCGGTCCCCGACGGCGTGCGCATGCCTCCTTCCCTGCGGAATATCTATCAGGAGATCGGCCAGGACCTGGGCATCCGGATGAGCGGTAGCCCCAATCTGGAAAAATGGGCCCGGCAGGGGGTGCTCCTGCTGAACAGCATCCTTACTGTAGAGGCCGGCAAGGCGGCTTCCCACCGCGGTATCGGCTGGCAGGAATTCACCGACGCCGTCATCCGTTATCTGAGTGACAACTGCAACGGCATCGTGTTCCTGCTGTGGGGTAATTTTGCCAAGGCAAAGGCCTCACTGATAGATACTTCCCGGCATCATGTGCTCACGGCCGCCCATCCGTCCCCGCTGGCGGGCGGCGCCTTTTTCGGCTGTCGGCATTTTTCCCGGACCAATCAAATCTTACTTTCCGAAGGCAAGACCCCTATCGACTGGCAAATATGAAAACCAAAGCTTTGTTTCCCGGCTCGTTCGACCCTTTCACCGCCGGGCATCTGAATATTCTCAAACGCGCCCTCACCATGTTCGACGAAGTGGTGGTGGCCGTGGGCATCAACCAGGACAAACGCGGCTTCTTCTCCATGGAGAAGCGCCTGGATATCATCTATCAGGCCACTTCCGCCCTGCCCGGCGTGTCGGTCATCCAGTATTCCAATCTCACGGTGGACACCTGCCGGGAGCTGGGCATCCACCATATCGTGCGGGGCGTACGCAATATGATAGATTTTGAGACGGAGCGCTCCATCGCGGATGCCAACCGCCGGCTGGCCCCGGAGATCGAGACCATCATCATCCCTACTGCCCAGGAGTTCGCGCATATCAGTTCGTCGGCCGTACGGGATATCCTCAAACACGGCGGCGATTATTCCGCTTTCATTCCCGAAGAAGTGCAGCTATGAGAAAACTGGTCCTGCTGCTCTCCGGCCTTTTCCTGGCCTTTACGCTCCGGGCCCAGTCCTACGATGAACTGGGCGCCAAGCTGGAAGAGTATTTCACGGCTCTCTCCGGAGAAAGCGCCAGCGTGCAGAACGCCGAGTGCGATTTCCTGATCGAGTCCTGCAAGGATTCCGCCGTGCGGCAGTTCGTGGCCCTGAAAATCTACGACCATTACCTCCAGTCCAAGATCATGGGCGACGAGGCCGTGGCGGTGCATGTGGCCAAGAAGTGGTTCCTCTCCGGCGCCGTCCCCATGCATGCCGACGGAGACCTGGTCAACGCCCAGGTGTTCGTGATGTTCAACGAGAACTCGCTCATCGGGATGTCCGCCCCGAAGATCACCCTCCAGGATACGCTGGGCCGGGAGGTCCGGATTCCGGAGCAGGGCGGATACAGCGCCATCTACTTCTACGACACCTCCTGCTCCACCTGCAAGGCCGAAACCCCGCGCCTGGCCCGCCTGATGGAAGAGGGGGGGTATCCGCTCACCGTGTATGCCGTGAACGTGGGAGACCAGGCCGATGCCTGGAAGCAGTACCGCTCCCTCCTGCCCACGGCCGTCCACCTGTGGGACCCGGACCACGAGAGCGACTGGCAGCTCCAGTACGGCGTGCTGCAGACGCCCAAACTGTACTTGATTGATCCTTCCGGCACCATCCTGGGCCGCGGCCTGGACGTGCAGGCCCTTAAAATGCTGCTGGACAAGGAACTCGCCCAAGACTACCATGTATACGGGGAGCCTGCCCAGATGGACCGTTACAAGCAGCTGTTCGCCGCCTACGGGGACAGCCTGTCCACCACCGACATCCAGGATATCGCCGATTATCTGGCCGCCCGGACTTTCGGGGAAGGCAACGAACAGGCTTTCAAACAGACCATGGGAGACCTCCTGTACTTCCTGTCTTCCCAGCGCTCGGAAGCCTGCCGGGAAGCGATCGGCCCCATCGTGAACAAGTATATCAGGCTGGGAGACATCTGGCGCACGCCGGAAGACAAGGCGCAGGTGCTGTCCCTGGCAGACCTCCTGCTGGACCTGGGCTCCCGCGCCCCCGTGGGGTCGCCCGTCCCGGACCTCCAGGTTCCGGGGACCTTGCGGCGCAAAGGCTGCCTTTTCGCCCGGCCGTCCAAGGAAGGGACCTTCGCGCTCCGCTCCTTGAAGGGGAGTCCGGCCTACATCGTCTTTTATTCGCCGGGCTGCGCCAACTGCCGGGAAACCCTGGCGGCCGTGGATAAGCTGGTGCAGGAAAACCGCAAGGCCCGGGTGCTTCTGGTGAACATGGACCGGCTCTATTCCGAAGATGAGGAAAAGGCGATGGAACTGCTGGACGCCTTTGACCTTTCCGCGCTTCCCTTTGTCCTGGAACTGGACCGGGAAGGGGTGGTCCGCCGCCGGTATGTGGATTTGGTGAAAAATCCTTAACTTTGTGCCGATGCCTCGCAAGAAAAAGAAAATAGCCGGCGTGGATCCCGCCTACCTGGAGAAGCAGAAAGCCTTGCTGCTCAGGAAAAACCGCTACGTGCTGTACTTCAACGACAGCGAAATGGCCGCGGTAGACGAGTATTGCACCCGCTTCAAGGTGCACGCCAAGGCTGCCCTGTTCCGCGAGGCCATCATGTCCAAAGTCCTGTCGGAACTGGAAGAGAATCATCCCACGCTGTTTTAGTCTCCGGACGATATTTTTCCCATGCTGTTTTAGTCTCCGGACGAAAATTATCCCACGCTGTATTAAATGCCCCCGGGTCATTTATTTTTTCCGGGCGTCTCGGATTATCGGGAAAAAACATTAACTTTGCACCCCGAACTGAACTGTGGTGTAATGGTAGCACTAGGGATTTTGGTTCCCTCAGTCAGCGTTCGAATCGCTGCAGTTCAACAAGAAGAGCCCGGACAAGCCGGGCTCTTCTTGTTGAACGAAACCTTCGGTAATAGATTGAAGGGGCTGCGCCCCCTCAAACACCCCCAAGTCGGCCATTGGCCTCCGAGGCTCCTGTCACGGGCTCTTCTTGTTGAACGAACGGGCCAGGTGTGTTTTTATTATACACACTTGGCCCGCTAATCGGCCCCATATGGTCTTCCAGTAGGCCAGGTGTGTTGCCTTAAATCACACCTGGCCCGAAAATCTGCACACCTGGCCTGAAAAACTGCACACTTGGCCCATGTTTGTGGGTGCCGGTGTCAGCGGTGGCTTCCGCGCCGTCATTTTTGGCCGTTTTTGCGGGTGCCGGTGTCAGCGGTGACTTCCGTGCCGTCATTTTTGGCCGATTTTGCGGGTGCCGGTGTCAGCGGTGGCTTCCGCGCCGTCATTTTTGGCCGATTTTGCGGGTGCCGGTGTCGGAGGTGACTTCCACGCCGTCATTTTTGGCCGATTTTGCGGGTGCCGGTGTCGGTTGTGACTTCCACGCCGTCATTTTTGGTCGTTTTTGCGGGTGCCGGTGTCAGCGGTGGCTTCCGCGCCGTCATGGTCGAGAGTGCGACTAGTTCCGGCGGTTGGCGACTAGTTCTGGCGGACGGTGGATAGAGAGGTTGGCGGCTAGTTCCGGCGGTTGGCCATGGAGATGTAGTAGAGCAGGGTGGCCAGGGAGCCCAGGGCGGCGATGACATAGGTGTAGGCGGCCCAGCGGAGGGCGTCCGCGGCCATGGGCTTGGTCTCGTAGCTCACGATGCCGGCGCCTTCCAGCCACTTCACGGCACGGGCGCTGGCGTTGATTTCTACCGGCAGGGTGATGAAACTGAACAGGGTGGAAAGGGCGAAGAGCGCGATTCCTATCCACAGCAGGGACGGGAACACGTTGACAAAGATGACCCCGGCCAGCAGGACCCAGGACACGATGCTGTTGGAGAAGGAGACCACCGGCACCAGGGCGCTTCTCATGCGCAAGGGCGCATAGCCCGTGGCGTGCTGAACCACATGGCCGCATTCATGGGCGGCCACTGCGGCGGCCGCGACGGAACGGCCGTAGTACACGTTTTCGCTGAGGTTGACGGTACGTGTTGTAGGGTCATAATGGTCTGTGAGCTTGCCCGGAATGGACACGATCTGCACATCCCGGATTCCGTGGGCCTGCAGCATGCGGCTGGCCACCTCTGCTCCGGTGATGGAGACGGGCTGCTCCGAGTATTTGTCGAACCGGCTTTTTAACACTTGTTGGATTATCATGCTGAGCACCATGACAAGTATCATGATAATCCAGATCATCTGGGTAGAAAGCATAGCTGTATTTTTTATGGGCAATCCCGCAAAAGGCGGACCCTGATGCAAAAATACACATTTTTATGGCAAAATGTCAGGGGGAAATGTTATTTTTGTACCGCGAAAGAAAAAGATATGATGCGTCCGGACGATTTCTCCCGGCTGGAACTGGACCTGAAGGCCACCGTGGAGAATTACAGATACTTCCGCTCCCTGCTGGAGCCCTCGACGAAACTGCTGGTTCTCGTCAAGGCGAATGCGTACGGCCACGGCGCCGTGGAATTCGGCGCCATGATGCAGCGCGCCGGAGCAGACTACCTGGCCGTTGCATATCCGGTAGAGGGCCTGGAGCTGCGTCGCAACGGTATTTCCCTGCCCGTGATGGTCCTTACCGCCGGCACGGATTTCTTCCCGGAAATCATAGAGACCCGCCTGGAACCCAGCATCCCAAACCTGTACACCCTGAAGGCGTTCGTGGCCCATCTCAAGGAAAAGGGTCTCACGGACTATCCCGTCCATATCAAGCTGGATACGGGCATGCACCGCCTGGGCTTCATGACCGGGGAACTGGAGGAACTGGCCGACTATCTCCGCCACACGCCCCAAGTGCGGGTGAAGTCCATGTTCTCGCACCTGTGCGTGGCGGAAGACCCGTCCCAGGACGCCTTCACGCTGGGGCAGATAGACCTTTTTCAGCGCAATACGCAGGCTCTAGCCAACAATCTGGGCTATATGCCCATGCGGCATATCCTGAATTCGGCCGGTATAGAGCGGTTCCCGCAGTTCCAGTTCGACATGGTGCGCCTGGGTATCGGCATCTACGGGGTTAGCGCCCTTCCCGGAAAGGAGCTTGCTCCAGTGGCTTCGCTAAAATGTAAGATTCTGCAGATCAAGCGTCTGGGCCCTGGAGACACCGTGGGCTACGGCAGGTGGGGAGAGGCCCGGGAAGGCACTGTGATCGCCACCATCCCCGTGGGCTACGCAGACGGCATAGACCGGCATCTGGGAAGAGGAGCCTGCAGTTTTTCGCTCAACGGCCACCGGGTGCCCACAATCGGCAACATCTGCATGGACATGTGCATGCTGGATGTCACCGGCGTCCCTGCGCAGGTGGGAGACACGGTAACTGTCTTCGGGAAGGATCCCACCGTAGTGGAACTGGCTCAGATCCTGGATACCATCCCTTACGAGATCCTTTCCTCGGTTCCCCGCCGGATAGAGCGGATCGTGGTCCGATAAATTAAAGCATGAGCCCGGCTTTGACCTGGGCGGCGCATGCTTCCCCTTTCAAATAAGTGAGAATGGCCAGGCCGAACCCGACAGCGTGTCCGGCTCCCTTGCCGGTGATGATGCGGCCGTCTGTCTCGGTGCCCGCCCCGGTGAATACGGCCCCCTGGCCGATGAGGGCATCCTCGAACCCGTCGAAGCAGGTGACCCGTTTCCCTTCCAGGACCTCCCTTCCCAGTTGGGACAGGACCAGTCCGGGAGCGGCGCAGATGGCGGCCACGGTGCCTCCCAGTTCATAGTGCTTTTTCATGATCTCCATCAGCTCCGCGTGTTCTGCCAGGTTCTTGGAGCCGGGCATGCCGCCGGGGAAGATCATCACGTCTTCCGCACAGGTCCCTTCTTCCTGATACAGCAGGTCCGTCCAGGAGGTGTCTGCGGTAACTTGCAGCGCGTGGGAACTTTCTACGAAATAGTCGTCTTTGACAGCAATCAGCTGCACGGGAACTTGGCCGCGCAGCAGGACATCCCGGGTGGCCAGGGCTTCCATGTCTTCGAATCCGTCGGCCAGAAAGAGAGTTACGCCTTTCATAATAAGTTGTTTAAAGTCTGTTGTTCCATGTTGGGGCCCGGGAGCGTCAGCGGCGGGCCTGGAAAAAGTCCAGCATCAGGGCGGAGCATTCGTCGGCGAGTACGCCGCTGCGGACCGACGTTTTGGGATGCAGCAGGGAAGGTTGGAAGAGGGAGTACCCCCTCCGCGGGTCCGGTGCGCCGTAGACGATACGGGTGATCTGTGTCCAGGCCAGTGCGCCGGCGCACATGGGGCAGGGCTCTACTGTAACGTATAACGTGCAGTCTGTTAGGTACTTCCCGCCCATGGCCCCGCTGGCGGCGGTGATGGCAATCATCTCTGCATGGGCGGTGGTGTCGTGGAGGGTCTCCGTCAGGTTGTGGCCGCGGCCGATCACCCTTCCCTTCCATACGACGACGGCGCCGATGGGGATCTCTCCTTCGGCGGCCGCCGCCCGGGCTTCGGCGAGTGCTTCGCGCATGTACTTTTCGTCTTGTTCCATGGGTACAAAGATAGGAAAATCGTTTTAGATTTCTTATCTTTGCCTGTCTAAAACTAGGGAAGGTTATGAAGGTTACCAAGGCCGTTTTCGCAGGCAGCAGTACACGGGTGGGGCAGAAGCCCCAGCTGCGTCTGCCGGAATTCGCCTTCATCGGCCGGAGCAACGTGGGAAAAAGCTCCCTGATCAATATGCTCACCGGAAACGGGAAACTGGCCAAAACCTCCCAGACACCCGGCAAAACCCAGCTGGTCAATCATTTTCTGATCAACGACAAGTGGTACCTGGTAGATCTTCCGGGGTATGGCTATGCCCAGCTCCCGGATAAGGAGAGGGCCAAGCTCAGGCATATCATCTGGGACTATATCAACCACTCGGAAGAGCTGGTGATGCTCATGGTGCTCATCGACAGCCGCCATCCCATGCAGGAGGTGGACCTGCGGTTCATCGCGGAACTGGGAGAGAAGGGGATTCCCTTCGGCCTGGTTTTCACCAAGGCGGACAAACAAGGGGTGAACGCCCTTCAGAACCAGGTGACCCAGAACAAGGAACGCCTTCTGGTGGACTGGGAAGAACTCCCGCCCTGCTTCGTGTCCTCGTCGGTGACCGGTCTAGGAAAGGAAGAAATACTCAACTATATAGGATCTATTCTTACAACATTATGATAAACGATGTCCATAAACATCGCATGGCGATTTTCTCCTGTGATGCTACGCGTTATTTCGCAGAAAAGGTGGTAGAGGCCATGAACCGCATGAAAAGCCCGGACGAGCCCGACGTGGTTCTGGGCGGCATGGATGTGGCCCGCTTCAGCGACGGTGAGTTCCAGCCCTCCTTCTCGGAGAGTGTCCGCGGAGCCACCTGTTTCATCCTCCAGTCCACATTCCCGCCCACGGACAACCTGATGGAACTGCTGCTCACCATCGATGCGGCCAAGCGGGCATCGGCCAACAAGGTCATCGCCGTAATTCCCTATTACGGCTGGGCCCGGCAGGACCGCAAAGACAAGCCGCGCGTGTCTATCGGCGCCAAGCTGGTGGCCAACATGCTCAAGGTGGCCGGAACAGACGCCATCATGACCTGCGACCTGCATGCAGACCAGATCCAGGGCTTCTTCGATTTCCCGGTGAACCACCTGTATGCCAGCTACGACTTCCTGTTCATCCTGGAAAAACTGCACAAGCAGTTCAAGGACACGCTCACCCTGGCCGCTCCGGACATGGGCGGCGCCAAGCGCGTGAACGCCTATGCCAAGCACCTGCATACGCCGGTGGTGATCTGCCACAAAACCCGCGCCCGGGCCAATGTGGTGGAGAAAATCGTTCCCATCGGTGAGGTGGAAGGCCGCGACATCGTGATCATCGACGATATCATCGACACCGCCGGCACCCTCACGGAAGCCGCCAACGAACTGCTCCGCCGCGGCGCCAACAGCGTACGGGCTTTCGCCACGCATGCCGTCCTTTCCGGCCCCGCCTACGAGCGCATAGACAAGAGCGCCCTTACGGAGGTGTACGTGACAGATACCATTCCGCTGGATCCTTCCAAGAAAGAGCTCCAGGGCAAGTTCCGCGTGGTTTCCATGGCGGAGACTTTTGCCCGGATGATGCTGCGGGTCTATAATTACGAGCCCATCTCCTCTGAATTTCCGCTGTAGGCCATGAAAACCCTCCTTGCCGCCATCGTGTTCGTGGGACTCGCCGTGATTCTTCTCGGGGTGAACATCTTCTTTTTCCACCGTCCCTTCCCGGACGGGGAAATTTCCACCAACCCGGAAATGCGTAAGCGGGGGATCAAGTGCGCCAAGCAGGAGGAAATGGAGCTTCTGGCCGCGCAGAAGGGCAAAAAAGGCTGTAACGGCCAGTACTCCGACGCTTGTTCCTCATGCGCCCTTTATGAATACGAAAAACATTGATTTATGGCTTTAGTTGCGATAGTCGGGAGACCGAACGTAGGAAAATCAACCCTGTTCAACCGCCTGGTAGGCATGCGCCAGGCCATTGTGGACGAGACCGCCGGCGTCACCCGCGACCGGCATTACGGCAAGTGCGAATGGAGCGGCCGTGAGTTCTCCGTCGTGGATACGGGCGGCTACACGTCCAATTCGGACGATGTATTCGAAGATGCCATCCGCCGGCAGGTGGTCATCGCCATCGAAGAGGCCGATGTCATCCTTTTCATGTGCGAAGCCGCCACCGGCATCACGGATTACGATGCGGAAATCGCGGATCTGCTGCGCCGCAGCAAAAAACCCGTGGTCCTGTGCGTGAACAAGGTGGACAGCGGGGAAAAGATGTACGACAGTTTCGACTTCTACGGCCTGGGGCTGGGAGAGGTCTGGAGCATATCGGCCGCCAACGGCTCCGGCACCGGAGACCTTCTGGATGAAATCCTGCGGGTGCTTCCGGAAGAATCCAAGGCCGACGACGACCACCAGGACCTTCCCCACATTGCCATCGTGGGCCGCCCCAACGTGGGAAAGAGTTCACTTACCAACGCCCTGCTGGGCGAGGAAAGGAACATCGTCACCCCGGTGGCCGGAACCACGCGGGACTCCATCTCCACCTATTACAACAAGTTCGGCCATGAATTCATGATCGTGGACACGGCTGGCATGAGAAAGCGCGCCAAAGTGACGGAAGACCTGGAGTTCTATTCCGTGATGCGGGCCATGCGCACCATCGAACATTCGGATGTGTGCATCCTGATGATCGACGCCACCCTAGGCATGGAGGCGCAGGACATGAATATCTTCAACATCATCCAGAAAAACCGCAAGGGCTGCGTGCTGGTGGTGAACAAATGGGACCTCTTTGAAAAGGATGCCAATACCATGCGGGATTATGAAGAGGCCCTCAAAGCCCGACTGGCCCCTTTCAATGACATCCCCGTCATCTTCACCTCCGTCCTGAACAAGCAGCGCATCCTGGAGGTGCTGAATGCCGCCGCGCACGTGGCAGAGAACATGAAGAGGAAGATTTCCACCTCGCAGCTCAACGACGCCATGCTGCCGGAGATAGAGAACTATCCGCCGCCGGCATGGAAGGGGAAATACATCAAGATCAAGTATGTAACCCAGCTCCCCACGCGCACTCCGCAGTTTGCCTTCTTCTGCAACCTGCCCCAGTGGGTGAAAGATCCCTACAAACGTTTCCTGGAAAACAAACTCCGGGAGCACTTCGACTTCGAAGGCTGCCCCATCCAGATTTACACCAGAGCCAAATAAGCCATGTTCGATGCAAAGACAGTAAAAGATGCGTGTGTCCGGTGGATACGCGACTGGTTCGAAGAAAACGGTAAGGGCTGCAATGCCGTGCTGGGCATTTCCGGCGGCAAGGACAGCAGCGTCTGCGCCGCCCTGTGCGCAGAGGCGCTGGGCGCAGACCGGGTTATCGGCGTCACCATGCCCAACGGCGTACAGCCGGATATCGCAGACTCCTTCCGCCTGATAGATCACCTGGGAATCCGCCGGTACAACGTGAATGTGGGCCCGGCTTTCGATGCCCTGATGGCCGAAGTCCAGGCGCAGCTGGGGCGGGAGGCATCGGCCCAGACCCGGATCAATATGGCTCCGCGCCTTCGGATGACGGCGCTCTATGCCATTTCCCAGAGCAATAACGGGCGCGTGGTGAATACCTGCAACCTCTCTGAAGACTGGGTGGGATACAGCACCCGCTACGGCGATGCCGCCGGGGATTTCTCCCCGCTGGGCGGGCTCACCGTGCAGGAGGTGGTGGCTGTCGGCAAGGTAATGGGCCTTCCGGTGGATTTGGTGGAAAAGACCCCTTCAGACGGTCTCACCGGCCTCACCGACGAAGACAACCTGGGATTTACCTATGCCGTGCTGGACCGCTACATCCGTACCGGCATCTGCGAGGATCCTGCCACCAAGGCGCTCATCGACCGCAAACATGTGATGAACCTTTTCAAGCTCAAACCCATCCCGCATTTTACGCCCGAGCTGTAGATTTTCAATCCGTGGTTATTTCCCACGGATTTTTTTGTTTAAATTTGTAATCGATTAACAGCTGTGCCATATGAAGAAATTGATTACAAAGTTTTCCCTTGTCATGGGGCTGGTCCTGCTCTCCTGCATGACGGCCCTGGCTCAGTACAAGGATAATGGCGGCGTACAGCCCGGCCGTCTGTATTATACGGGCAAGGGAGATTTTTCCATGGGCGGGAACCGTCTCTCGGAAGAAGCCATTCACGACCTCATCGGTGAACAGGTTTATTACGACACTTACGTCCCGGCGCAGAAACAGCGAAGGATCGGTTTGCCGCTAGGTTTTGTGGGAGTCGGCCTGCTGGCTGCGGACATTGCGTTTTATGCCGCTTTCATCGACTCTCCCCAGATACATGAGCGGGATGTCGTCCTTGTGAGCAGTATCGTCGGGAGCCTCGGCGCTATCGCCGGTGCGGGCTTTATCTTCCACTTTATCGGCAAGGGCCGCCTGAAATGGATTGCCGAAGACTTTAACCGCCGAAACGGCTATGCCGCATCCTGGCGTCTGGGCCCCACGCGCAGTGGCGTGGGCCTCTCCCTGAACTTTTAGTATGTAATCCGGCCGGGCCAGGTGTGTTTTTTTCATGCATACCGGGCCCGCAAATCACCCTTCTATAGCTTGCAAAGGGCCAGGTGTGTTGCATGAAATCACACCTGGCCCGAAGCATCGGCGCAGAAGTCGTGGGCGTGGCCGACGCAAGAATAACTGTGCATACTTTTGACAGGATTCGAGAAAATTAGTATCTTTGTAAGACTATGGACGCGAGGAATTATATGGATCTGCTGGACCTGCAGCTCCTCATCAAGGAGACTGTGGGAGAAGCGTTTGCGGGGAGGTATTGGGTGAAGGCGGAAATCAGTTCCTGGAGTCCGCGCGCCAACGGGCATTGCTACCTGAGTCTTAGCCAGAGCCGGGGCGGCAAGCCGGTGGCAGAATCCCGCGCCATGATCTGGAAATGGCATTATCCAAAACTCAAATATTATTTCGAACAAACTACCGGTCAGCCTTTGCAGGCCGGTATTACCGTGCTGGTGAAGGTGCAGGTCAGTTACAGTGAGCTGTACGGCATTTCCCTGTTCATCGAAGACATAGATCCGGCGTTCACCCTGGGAGAAAAGGCGCTGGAACGCAAGCGGGCCATCGAAAAGCTTACCGCAGGGGGCTACATGGACATGCAGAAGGAACTGGCCCTTCCGGACCTGCCGTATGCGCTGGCCGTGATTACCTCCAAGACCGCCGCTGGCTACGGGGATTTCCGCAACCATCTGCTCTGCAATCCGCAAGGGTATGCTTTCCGGCTGGACTTGTACGAAGCCCTGATGCAGGGGGAGCAGGCCCCTTCCTCCATCATGGCAGCCCTGCTGGATGCCGGACAGAAGCACTATGACGCCATCCTCATCCTTCGCGGCGGCGGGTCGGAGCTGGACCTGGCCTGTTTCGACGATTACGACCTGGCTGTCACCATCGCCTCAAGCCCCGCTCCCGTGATCACCGCCATCGGCCACGACAGGGACGTGCACATTGCGGATATGGTGGCGCACGCGTCCGTGAAAACCCCTACGGCCCTGGCCGATCTGTTCCTGGATGCCTACAAGGCCCAGGACGACATCCTGGACAGGCTGTTCGCGCGGGTCCAGTCGGCATCCCTCCGCCTGGTGTCCCGGAAAGAGCTGGAACTGGGCGCCCTGGATAGCCGGGTGAAGTCGGCATCCCTCCGCCTGTTGTCCCGGAAAGAGCTGGAACTGAAGACGCTGGATACGCGGGTGCAGCGTGCGGTGCAGCTTCGCCTGGGCGCACTGCTGCGGGATACGGATGCGCTGGAGGCCCGGATCCGTCTGGGACTGAACCGGAAACTCTCCGCCCTGGACAATGCGGTGCTGCAGGCGCTGGGACGTATCTCCAGGGGGCTCCTGAACAAGTACGCGGCGCATGGGCGGCTGAGGGACAACCTGGCCCACAGGATTCATTTTGCGGCGTCGGCCCGCCAGAGCCAGGAGTGGTCGGCCCTGGCCTTGAAAGAGGCGCGCATCAATGCCTCGGACCCCCGGAACATCCTGGGACTGGGCTATGTGCTGGTAACCGGAAAAGACAACAAGGTGCTTAAAACCGTGGATAAAGTGCATGTGGGAGACCGCATCGGCGTCCGCTTCTCGGACGGTTCCCTCACGGCCCGGGTAGATGAGGTATTCAGTGAAAACATAGACAACAACCAAGTGAATATAGCATGATGGAACAGAAATTCGACTACGCAAAGGCGGTGAAAGAGCTGGAGGAGATTGCAGCCAAGGTAGAAACGCCGGAAACCAAACTGGACGACATAGACGCCCTGGTGGGGCGCAGCAAAGAGCTCCTGAAGCAGTGCAGGGAATATCTGCGTACCGTGAAGGAAAAGATAGATTCGTTGGACAAAGAGTAAACCTACTATGCGTAAAATTTACGAAACCGATCCCTGGCTGGGCCCTTTTAAAGATGCCATCGACGCCCGCCATGAACGTATCTGGCAAACCCTCAAGCATATCGCAGGGGACGGCCTTCTGAAAGACGCCGTGAACAATCACATCTACTTCGGCCTCCACAAGTGTGACGACGGCTCCTGGGTATTCCGGGAGTATGCCCCCAATGCGTCCAAGATATTCCTCATCGGGGATTTCAACAACTGGAAACGCACAGACGCCTATGCCCTGAAGCCTGTGGGGAACGGCAACTGGGAAATCAAGCTTCCGGAACTGTTCCTTCGGCACGGCCAGCTGTATAAGCTTTATATCGAGTGGCCCGGGGGCGGCGGCGAACGCCTGCCCTCCTATGTCACCCGCGTAGTCCAGGACGATGTCACCAAGGTGTTCTCCGCCCAGGTCTGGGACCCTGCCAAACCCTACGTCTGGAAGCACGGGCATGCCGGGAAGCGTCCCCATCCCTTTATCTACGAGTGCCATATCGGCATGGCCTCCGAGAAAGAGAAAGTGGGCACGTTTGAGGAATTCCGCACGGATGTGCTGCCCCGCATCAAGCGGCTGGGCTACGACACCATCCAGATCATGGCCCTGCAGGAACACCCGTATTACGGCTCCTTCGGCTATCAGGTGAGCAATTTCTTCGCCCTGAGCTCGCGCTTCGGCACGCCGGAAGAGTTCAAGGCCCTGGTGGACGACGCCCATGGCAAGGGAATTGCCGTGATCATGGACATCGTGCACAGCCACAGCGTAAAGAATACTTTGGAGGGCCTCTCCGAATTCGACGGCACGGACCACCTGTACTTCCACTCCGGCCCCAAGGGAGACCACCCTGCCTGGGGCTCCCGCTGCTTCGACTACGGCAAGGACGCCACCCGCTATTTCCTGCTGTCCAACGTGAAGTACTGGATGGAGGAATACCACATAGACGGGTTCCGTTTCGACGGAGTCACCTCCATGCTGTACTGGGACCACGGTCTGGGCAAGGATTTCGGCAATTACAGCCTGTACTTCGACGGCGGCGTGGATGAAGACGCCGTGATCTACCTGGCCCTGGCCAACCGCCTGGTGAAGGAAATGAACCCCAACGGCTTCTGCATCGCGGAAGACATGTCCGGCATGGCCGGCCTGGCCGCCCCGCTGGAGGCCTTTGGCGTAGGATTCGATTTCCGGATGTCGATGGGCGTGGCCGACCACTGGATCAAATGGATCAAGGAGCGCAGCGACGAGCAGTGGTCCATGGGCGAAATCTGGTGGGAACTCACCGGAAAGCGGGCGGAGGAAAAGACCATCTCCTATGCGGAGTGCCACGACCAGGCCCTGGTGGGGGACAAGACCATCATTTTCCGCCTCATGGACAAGGAGATGTACTTTGCCATGCGCACGGACAGCCAGAACGCCATCGTGGACCGGGGTATCGCCCTGCACAAACTGATCCGCCTGGTAACGGCCGCCACCTCCGGAGACGGCTACCTCACGTTCATGGGGAACGAGTTCGGCCATCCCGAATGGATCGATTTCCCGCGGGAGGGAAACGGCTGGTCTTTCAAGTATGCCCGCCGGCAGTGGTCGCTCTCCGACAATCCGGACCTTCGCTACGGCCTGCTCCGGAACTTCGATGAGGAAATGGTCCATTTATTCCGGAAACAGCAGATCCTGAGCGGGCGTCCGGAACTTCTGGTGGCCGATGAACAAAAGAAAATCTTGATTTTCAAACGTAAAAACTGTATCTTTGCACTGAATTTTTCGGCCACGGGGTCGTTCGCGGACTACGCGTTCTCGGCGCCCTCCGGCGAATATGTGAATGTGCTCGACAGCGACGAGGCCCGTTTCGACGGATTCTCGAGACTGCAGGAAGGAGAGCATCATATTGCTGTGCCCGGAAAATGCCCCAACGGAAACCAGGCCTACGACCATACCCTTCAGTTGTACCTGCCTGCCCGTTGTGCCATGGTACTGAAGCAAATATAAACAAATATTTATGGCTTTTCTGACATTCAACAAGTCTGAGCTCGTCAATCTCGAGTATTCCCTGAAGCGCGAGATTATCCTGGCGAACAAGACCGGCGCGTATTGCAATACGTCCATTGTCACCTGCAATACCAGACGCTATCATGGCCTGCTGGCCGTGCCGGTGGACAAGTTCGAAGGATATCGGCACATCCTGCTGAGTTCCCTCGATGAGAGCCTCACCCTCCGCGGCAAGCGGTTCAACCTGGGCATCCATTGCTACGGTGACATCTATGAGCCTCGCGGCCACAAATACATCGTAGACTTCGATGCAGACCCTGTTCCTTCCATCACCTACAAAATCGGTGAAATCGTCTTTCGCAAGCGGCTTGTGCTGTGCCCGGACGAAAACCAGCTCCTGATCCAGTACGAACTCCTGAACGCTCCCGCCAAAGTGAAGCTGGAGCTGAAGCCTTTCCTGGCTTTCCGCAATTTCCACGCCCTTACCGGTGAAAACAGTCAGGCCCGTACCGGCTATGAACCCCTGCAGAACGGTGCCGCCTTCAACATGTACGAAGGCTTCCCGGACCTGAACCTGCAGCTGAGCACCGCACAGTCTTCCTTCAAGTACAATCCCGTGTGGTACAAGGGCGTCACCTACTCGGACGAGATGCGCCGCGGCTTCGACTGCCGCGAAGACCTCTGGGTGCCCGGCTCGTTCGAGACCGAGATGAAAGCCGGCGACGTCCTGGTGTTCAGCGCGGCCGCCGGAGAGCCCGTAAAGGCCGCCTCCCTGAAGCGGAAATTTAACGCCACGGTAGAGAAGATCGGCCCCATCACCTCCTTCCACGACCAGCTGGTGCGCCAGTGCAATTCCCTCATCCGGGAAGACGGCGGCGTGCGCCGGATCGTGGCCGGTTACAGCTGGCTCTATACCGGACTGCTCCGGGAAACCCTGGAGTCCCTGCCCGGCCTCACCCTGTACGGAAAGGATTCCCCGAAGGAGTTCGAAGAAATCCTGGACAATCTCATCGCCAGCAACCAGGAGCGTTTGAGCCGACGGACAACGCAGGTAGAAGCGCCTCTGTACCTTGCGGTTACCCTACAGCAGTATATTGCCTACGGGGCCTCTGACAAGGCTGTCTGGGCCAAGTACGGCCCGGTGGTGAAGTCGGTGCTGGAGAGTTACCTTCCGGGTGTCCGCCAGGAAGTGGCCATGCAGCCCAACGGCCTGCTCTGGGCCCAGAAAGACGGCGTTGCCCTTACCTGGATGAACGCCTACATCGGCGGGCGTGCCGTGACCGAGCGCGCCGGCTATCAGGTAGAGACCAACGCCCTCTGGTACAATGCCATCGCTTTCGCCCTGGATCATGAGCGTAAAAACAGCGCCTTCTACAAGAAGTGGGCGCCCATCAAGGATTTGGTAGAGCAGAACTACCAGCCCACCTTCTGGAATCCGGAGCTGGGCTTCCTGGCCGACTATGTAGATGGCCAGGGCCAGCACATGGAACTCAGGGCCAACCAGCTGTGGCCGGTGTCTCTGGACAACCGCTGCGTCTCTGACGAGGTGGTCGGGGAAGTGATGCGCGTAGTGAACGCAGAGCTGGTCACCCGCCGCGGCATCCGCTCGCTGAGCCCCCGCGACGTCCGCTACAAGGGCGTGTACGAAGGCTCCCAGATAGACCGTGACCTGGCCTACCACAACGGCTGCGCCTTCCCGTTCCTGCTGGCCCAGTACTGCTATGCCAGCTTCAACATGATGGGCAAGAACTTCATCAAACGGGCCGAATGGCTCACGGAAGGCTTCTACGAAGACCTGTCCAAACACGGCGTAGGCGCCTTCTCGGAGCTCTACGACGGAGACCCGCCTCACGAGCCGCACGGGGCCATCTCGTCGGCCATGACAACGGCCGCCCTTCTGAATATCAATTGGCTGATAGAAAAGTACAGGGAGGAATAAGTTATGAGAGTATTAATGTTCGGCTGGGAGTTCCCTCCCCATATCGCAGGCGGTCTGGGTACGGCCTGTGAAGGCATTGTCAAGGGACTGGCCGCCAACGGTGTGGAAACCCTTTTCGTGATGCCGTCGGCCTCCGGAGACGAAGACCAGAGCGCCACCACCATCATCAACGCCTCGGATGTGGCCGTGGACACCGTTTCGGAAACCGTAGAGGAATATCTGGACAAGGTGAAGTTTATCCACATCGGCTCCAACATGGTCCCCTACGCAGACCCTGAAGAGTTCGGAAAACTCATCGAGGAAGAGAAAAAGCGCCAGGTGAAAGACTTCTCCATCAGCTATGGCCAGAAGTTCAAGTTCTCCGGCAAGTATGGCAGCAACCTCATGGAAGAGGTGGCCCGCTACGCCATGGTGGGCGGTACCATCGCCATGCAGCGCAAAGACGAATTCGACGTCATCCACGCCCACGACTGGCTCACCTACTACGCCGGCATCGCCGCCAAGGAGCTCACGGGCAAGCCGCTGGTGATCCATGTGCACGCCACCTCGTTCGACCGCGGCAGCGTGGACAACATCGACACCCGCGTGTTCGCCATCGAGCAGAAAGGCATGCAGATGGCAGACAAGGTGATCACCGTGTCGGACCTTACCCGCAATACGGTCATCAACCGTTACGGAATAGACCCCGCCAAGGTGGTTACCGTGCATAACGCCGTGGATTTCAGCGGCCGGGAGAACCTCCAGGTAGAGCGCGGCGTCAAGGAGAAGGTGGTTACCTTCCTGGGCCGCATCACCTACCAGAAAGGCCCCGAATATTTCATCGAGGCGGCCGCCAAGGTGCTCAAACGCACCAAGAACGTCCGCTTTGTGATGGCCGGCAGCGGTGACATGATGAACCGTGCCATCCGCCAGGTGGCCCGGCTGGGCATCAGCGACCGCTTCCACTTCACGGGCTTCCTCCGCGGGGTGGACGTGCAGAAAATGTTCGCCCTCTCGGACGTATACATCATGCCCAGCATCTCTGAGCCTTTCGGCATTTCCCCGCTGGAGGCCATGCGCACCGGCGTCCCTTCCATCATCTCCAAGCAGTCCGGTGCGGCGGAAGTGCTGCACTATGCCTTCAAGGTGGACTTCTGGGATGTGGACGCCATGGCCGACGACATCTACGCCCTCCTGAACTATCCCGCCCTGGCCGACTTCTCGGCCCGGATGGGCTACGACGAGGTGAATGCCCTCAAATGGAACGTCGCCACCGCCAAGATGAAGAAAGTTTATGAATCAGTAGTAAAATAATCGATTATGGCAACTAAGAGCATCTGCCTGTATTTCCAGGTCCATCAACCCACCCGGCTCCGCCTGTACAGATTTTTCGATATCGGCAAAGACTCCCATTATTACGATGACTTTGCCAACCGGACCATCCTCCGCCGCATCGCCCAGAAGTGTTACCTGCCCATGAACCAGCTCATGCTGGACCTGATCCGGCAGAGCAAGGGCAAATTCAAGATTGCCTATTCCATCTCCGGCAGCGCCCTGGAGCAGTTCCAGCGCTTCGCTCCGGAAGTGATCGCCAGTTTCAAGGCCCTGGCGGAAACCGGCAAGGTGGAATTCCTGGCCGAGACCTACTATCATTCCCTGGCCTCCCTGGCCTCCGAGTCCGAGTTCCGTCACCAGGTTTTCAAACATGCCGCCAAGATAGAGGAACTGTTCGGGGTGAAACCCACCGCTTTCCGCAACACGGAACTCATCTACTCCAACGGCATCGGCGAAATGGTGTACGACATGGGCTACAAGACCATGCTCACGGAAGGCGCCCGCCACATCATGGGCTGGCAGAGCCCCAACTATGTGTACAGCGGGGAAACCCAGCCCAAGCTGAAACTCCTCCTGCGCAATTACTCCCTCTCCGACGACATCGCCTTCCGCTTCTCCAACAAGGGGTGGGAGATGTGGCCCCTGACGGCCGACAAGTATGTGGCCTGGATGAAAGAGAGCGCCCAGAACGACGACATCATCAACCTGTTCATGGACTACGAGACCTTCGGCGAGCACCAGAGCGCGGACAGCGGCATCTTCGAGTTCATGAAGGCGCTTCCGCAGGCCGTGATCAAGGACGGAACCTTCTCGTTCGTAACCCCTTCGGAGGCGGTCAAGAAGCACAAGAGCGTGGCAGAACTTTCCGTGGAAGACCCCATCTCCTGGGCCGACGAAGAGCGCGACATCACCGCCTGGCTGGGCAACGAGCTGCAGCAGGAGGCCTATAAGAAGGTGTATGCCATGACCGAGAAACTCTCCATCGTGAACGACCCTGAACTGTGGGAAGACTTCGGCCATCTGCAGGAGAGCGACCACTTCTACTACATGTGCACCAAATTCTTCTCCGACGGGGAAGTGCACAAGTACTTCAACCCGTACGACACCCCGTACGAGGCCTTTATCAATTATATGAACGTGATCTCGGATTTCCAGATCCGCCTGGATGAAAAGCGGGCCGCCCTGGATGTACGGGAAACCGTGGAAGAGGAACTGAAAGAGAAGCCTGCGCGCAGGAAAGCCCCGAAGAAGAAATAGGTTGTAGATGGCAAAGAAAACATTATTGAATCCGGACTATCTGTTCGAAGTAAGCTGGGAGGTTTGCAACAAAGTAGGCGGCATTTATACGGTTATCGCCACCAAGGCCCTTTACCTGAATTCCCAATTGGGCCGCCGCCATATTTTCATTGGCCCGGATGTGTGGATGCACAGGGCGGAGAACCCTGATTTTGAAGAAGATCTGCAGCTCTATACTTCCTGGAAGAAGCAGGCTGCGCAGGAAGGGCTCCGCTTTCGGGTGGGCCGGTGGAACATCCCCGGCCACCCGGTGGCCATCCTGGTAGATTACAAGTCCTGCCTGCCCCAGGCCGACGAAATCCTCGGTGACCTGTGGAGGGATTTCGGCGTGGATTCCATCTCCGGCAACTGGGATTACAAGGAGTCGGCCGTGTTCGGCGTGGTGGCCGGCAAGGTGATCGAGAGCTTCTGGAACTACAACCTCAAGGGCGGCGAGAATGTGCTGGCCCAGTTCCACGAGTGGCAGACCGGCGCCGGTATCCTGCACCTGAAAAAATCAAAGATCCCCGTAGCTACCGTCTTCACCACCCATGCCACCATGATGGGCCGGTGCCTGGCGGGGAACAACTTGCCCCTGTACGACAACCTGTCCTCCTACGATGCGGAGGAAATGGCCCGCCGCTTCAACGTGGTGGCCATCCACTCGCTGGAGAAGCAGTCGGCCCGGAATGCCGACGTGTTCACCACCGTGAGCGAAATCACGGCGAAGGAATGCGCCCAGTTCCTCGGCCGCCCCGTGGATGTGGTTACGCCCAACGGTTTCGAGAACAGTTTCACGCCCGCCTCGGACAAGGAGTATGAGCGCCTGCACGACACCGCCCGGACGCGGCTTTCGCAGGTGGCTTCGGCCATGAGCGGGGAAGAGGTCCCGTCCAACGCCATTTACATCGGCATCGGAGGCCGGTACGAGTTCCGCAACAAGGGAATCGACGTTTTCATCGACGCGCTGCAGCGCCTGAAAGATACCGGCTACGATGGCCGGAGCATCCAGGCCTTCATCATGATCCCTTCCGGGCACCATGGCCCCGACAAGGAGATCGTGGCCAAACTGGACGGCGTCGGCGACCCCGCCTACCGGAGCCAGTGCTCGCATTACCTGCAGAATGCGCAGGACGACACCATCACCCGCCGTTTCCGGGAAACCGGTCTGGTGAACGCCGTCGGCGACAAAGTGAAGGTGTATTTCATCCCATCCTATCTCAACGGGAACGACGGCGTGTTCAACATGCCCTATTACGACATCCTCTGCGGCCTGGACCTGGCCCTGTTCCCGTCCTACTACGAACCCTGGGGCTACACGCCGCTGGAGGCGCTGGCGTTCAGGATCCCTACCCTCACTACCACCCTGGCCGGGTTCGGCCTTTGGGTGAAATCCCATTATCGGAAAAAGCATCCCGGAATCACCGTGCTGGAGCGGACAGATTCCAACTACCAGGAAGTGGTGGACGGGGTGGTCGAGCGCATCCGTGAAGTGGCGATGTTGGAACTCCCGGACAGAAATGCGTACCGGGAAAATGCCCGTGAAGTGGCTCAGATAGCCCTCTGGGACAATCAAATCAAGTATTACCAGGAGGCCTATTCACTTGCCCTTTCCAAAGTGCAGGAGCATAAAGACTCCTACCTAACCAAAAACAAAACCATGCAGTATTTTAAGACAGACGTAACGAGTCCGAGTTGGAGAAGCATTCTAGTGACCAGGCATCTCCCCGAAAAACTGTCCCGGCTGGAGAAGCTTTCCAAGAACCTTTGGTGGTGTTGGAACGAAAGTGCCAAGGACCTTTTCAAATCCATCGATCCGGAAGTGTGGCACAAGAGCGGACATAATCCCCTTGTCGTGCTGGATACCGTAAGTATCAAGCGTTTCCAGCAGCTCTCGGAAGACGAAGTCTTCCTCAAGCGCATGAAATGCGTACTGGACGAATTCGACAGATATATGGCGGCCAAAGCAGACCGCAAAGACCCTTCCATCGCCTATTTCTGCATGGAATACGGTCTGGACACTTCCCTGAAGATCTACTCCGGCGGCCTGGGTATCCTGGCCGGCGACTACCTCAAGGAAACCTCCGACATGAACGTGAATCTGGTGGCGGTGGGCCTGTTGTACCGCTTCGGCTACTTCAACCAGGTGCTCAGCGCCCAGGGTTACCAGGTGGCCGGCTACGACGCCCAGGACTTCACCAAGATTCCCGCCGTCCCGGTGTTCGACGCAGACGGCAACTGGGTGACCACTTCGGTGGCTTTCCCGGGCCGGAACATCACCGCCCGCCTGTGGAAGGTGGAGGTGGGCCGCACAGACCTTTTCCTGATGGACGCGGACTATGAGGCCAACCGTCCGGAAGACCGCGAGGTTACCTATCATTTGTACGGCGGCAGCTGGGAGAACCGGCTCAAGCAGGAGCTGCTCCTGGGTGTCGGCGGCATCCGTGCCCTTCGCAAGCTGGGCCTGGATCCGCAGGTGTATCACTGCAACGAGGGCCACGCCGCTTTCATCGGCATGGAGCGCCTGCGTGAGTACATCGAAAAAGACAACCTGGACTTCTCCGAGGCACTGGAGGTGGTGCGGGCCAGCTCGCTGTTCACCACGCACACGCCGGTTCCCGCCGGCCACGACGCCTTCGAGGAAGGAATGCTGCGCCAGTATATCGGCCACTATCCCGAGCGCATGAAGGTGGATTGGGAAACCCTGATGTCCCTGGGTAAGGACAATCCGCTGGATCCCAACGAGAAGTTCTCCATGTCCAACCTGGCGGCCAACATTTCCCAGAATGTGAACGGCGTGTCCATGCTGCACGGGAAGGTGTCGCAGGATATCTTTGCGCACATGTATCCCGGTTATCTCCCGGAAGAGCTCTTCGTGAGCTATGTGACCAACGGCGTCCACTATCCCACGTGGTGCGCTCCGGAATGGAAACCGCTGCACGCCAAGGTGTTCGGCCCCCAGTTTGCCACGCACCACTACGACAAGTCCTGCTTCGAGGGCATCTACGGCGTCTCCGACAAGGACGTCTGGAATGTGAAGAAGCAGCTGAAAGTGAAGCTGATGGACTTTATCCGGGAGCGTCTCCAGGACAAGGGCATCAGCAACCACTACAGCCCCTCGCAGCTGGTCACCATCATGGATACCCTCCGGGACGATGTGCTCACCATCGGCTTTGCCCGCCGTTTCGCCACTTATAAGAGAGCCACCCTGCTGTTCCGCGACCTGGACCGTCTGGACAAGATTGTGAACAATCCCGCCCAGCCCGTGCAGTTCCTGTTCGCCGGCAAGGCCCATCCGGCCGACAAAGCCGGTCAGGACCTGATCAAGCAGATCGTGGATATCTCCAAGGATCCGCGCTTTATCGGCAAGATTGTCTTTATCCCCGGATATGACATCACCCTGGCCAAGCGCATGGTCCAGGGCGTGGATGTGTGGATGAATAATCCTACGCGTCCGCAGGAGGCTTCCGGTACCTCCGGAGAAAAGGCCGCCATGAACGGCACCATGCATTTCAGCGTGCTGGACGGCTGGTGGGTAGAGGGCTACAAGGAAGGTGCCGGTTGGGCGCTTCCGCTGGAGCAGGCCTACGAAGACAACAACTACCAGAACGAACTGGATGCCGCCACCATCTACCAGATCCTGGAGAACGACATCGCCCCGGCTTATTATAACATAGACCGGACCACCGGGCGCAGCTCGGAGTGGGTGGGGTACATCAAGAATACCATCGCCCAGGTGGCCTGCAACTTCACCACCAACCGCATGCTCACGGACTACATAGACCAGTATTATGCTCCGCAGAGCATCCGTGCCAAGGAAATCAAGGCCGATGACTTTGCCCAGGCCCGGGAACTGTCGGCCTGGAAGAGCCATGTGCGCCGGGAGTGGGAGAATGTGCGTCAGCTCAGCCGTTCCGTCCCGGAGACGGCCTATGACATCACCCAGTCCAAGCCGTACCATGCCTCCATGCAGATGCAGTTGGGAGACCTCACCCCCGACGAGGTGGGTGCAGAGGTGGTATTCGCCCAGACCGACAACCACGGCAAAAATCACATCGTGGCGGTGAAGGAATTCACCTGCGTGGAATTCAAGGACGGCATTGCCACCTATGAGGTGGATGTGCTGCCGGAGAAGACAGGTGCCTACAATGTCGGCGCCCGTGTCTTTGCCAAGCATCCGCTGCTGCCGCACCGCCAGGCTTTCGAGTGCGTAAAGTGGCTGTAGTAACCACGGGATTCTTTGACGGTGTCCATCTGGGGCACCGTCATGTGCTTGAAACAGTGGTCTCCTCTGCCCGGGAAAGGGGGGAGGAGGCCGTTGTTGTTACTTTTTGGCCGCATCCCCGGACTGTGCTGCAGCAGGATGCCCGGGATTTCCGGCTGCTGTCGTCGCTGGAAGAGAAGAAAGCGCTTTTGCTGCGCTCCGGCATAGACCGGGTGGAGGTAATCCCTTTCACGCGGACGTTCGCCGCCCTTACAGCCGCGGAATACCTGTCCATGCTCCGTGACCGCTTCGGCGCCTCGGTGGTGGTGATGGGGTATGACAACCGGATCGGCTCCGACCGCAAGACGGCCGCTTCGCTGGTCCCGGGCGTGGTGACGCCGGAAATTGTTCCCGCCGGTGCCATTGCTGCGGGTTCGACCGCGGTGACGCCGGATAATGTGCCTGCCGGTGCCATTTCCAGTACGCGAATCCGGAAGCTGTTGGAGGAGGGCAAGGTGGAAGACGCCTGTCAGATGCTGGGATACCGGTACGGACTGTACGGCGTTGTGGTGGCCGGGAACCGGGTGGGCCGGACTATCGGCTTCCCTACGGCGAACATGCAGCTTTACGAGCCCCTGAAACTGGTGCCGGAAAACGGCGTGTATGCCGTAGAGGTGGAAGTGCTGGGGCGGCAGTACCGCGGGATGTGCAACATCGGCCTGCGTCCCACTGTGGGGGGCGGAGGCCGGACCATCGAGACGCACATCCTGGACTTTAACGAAGACATTTACGGCCTGCCGATGGGCATCCGCTTTGTGCGCCGCATCCGCGACGAGATTCGCTTCCCGTCCCTGGAAGCGCTTCGGCTGCAACTGGTACAGGATGCCGACGCCTGCCGGTAGTTCTGCTGCGATGACGTTTGATACGGCCCTGCGACAACCTTCCTGCCGCAGGGCTTGTTGTTTCTGCTGTTGTTGGCAGGCATCCTTTGGCTCACTCGGGCTGTCTCCCCTTTATGCGTGCATGCACCACTCAGCTGATGCCTCTGATGTGTTTTAGGTCTTGATGCACGCCGAGGTCAATCGGTGCGTGAACGGAAGTGTCTCAAACACAATCTGTTATACTAAAACCTTCGGTGCTTTTACCCATAAGGTTTTTGCCCAAAACGCTAATGCTCAATTACTTCTGTTCACGCTTTTTTGAATCGGTTGGAGAGTATTTCACCAGGTATTTCCAAATGTAACAGTAGATAGCAGTGCGAATGATATTCCTGCCGAAACCCAGATAGTAGTGCCCTCAGCGACGGAGCGAGCGAGGGTACAGATGATGAGGAACTGAATCCAGAGTTCCGCGGTTTTTTGAGGTAGGAGAGATGCACGGAGGCATCGGCCTTTTCATTGCCTCCGTGCATCTCTCCTACTTCAAAATACGTAAAGTGCACTTTGCATTATGCCTCTAAAGCACGCAATCCCGCACCAGCGTGCGAAAGTGTGCTTTAGGGGTAAATCCCGGCCTGGCCTAAAGCACGTTATCCTGCACCAGCGCACGAAAGTGTGCTTTAGCGACATGCCCGACCTTGCCTAAAGCACGTTATCCCGCACCAGCACACGAAAGTGTGCTTTAGACAGACAGGTATGAGCCGCTGTTTGACAGGCATTTGTTTGGATTTTCGCAGGTTTTTCTTACCTTTACATGCATGGATAAGTTCGTCTCCTCCCTGAATAACATTGTCTGGAATCCCGGACTGGTGGTTTTGCTGCTGGTTGCCGGGTTGTATTTCTCTTTCCGGACCCGTCTGGTGCAGGTAAGGCGATTCCGTCTTATGCTGCGTTCGCTGTTCGGCAAAAGGGCGGACGGCAAAGACGGAATCTCCTCTTTCGAGGCTTTCTGCATCGCCCTGTCCGGGCGCGTGGGAACGGGGAATATCGTGGGGGTGGCGACGGCCATCGCATTCGGAGGCCCCGGGGCGGTGTTCTGGATGTGGATCGTGGCGTTTTTCGGCGCCTCTACCGCATTCGTGGAGTCCACGCTGGCCCAGATGTACAAGTTCAAGCATGCCTCCGGCTACCGGGGCGGCCCCTTCAGCTTTATCGAGGAAGGGCTGGGAAAGCAGACGCTGGGTATCGTATTCGCCATACTCACGGTGCTCAGCTGCGGGTTCTGTCTTACAACGGTCCAGGCCAACGGCGTGTCCATGGCCATGAATAACGCCTTCCCTGTGCCCACCTGGGTGAGCGGGGTGGTGCTCGCGGCGGTCCTGGGGATCGTAATCGTGGGCGGCGTGCAGCGGATTGCCAAAGTTGCCTCCATAATTACGCCCATCATGGCTTTCGGCTACATCATGCTGTCTGTGATCGTGGTGGCTTATCATATCCAGGATGTGCCGGCGGTGCTGGGCGCTATCGTGAGCAATGCGTTCGGAATCAATCCCGTATGCGGGGGAATCCTGGGCTCTACCATTGCCATGGGCGTGAAGCGGGGCATCTTCTCCAATGAGGCGGGGCAGGGGACCGGCGCCATTGTATCGGCTGCGGCCGATGTCCCCCATCCGGCCCAGCAGGGCCTTGCGCAGGCGTTTTCCGTGTATGTAGATACGCTGCTGGTGTGTACGGCCACGGCACTGATGATCCTCACTTCCGGGACGTACAATATCATCGGTGCGGACGGGGAAGTGTTGCTCAGCAATGCTCCGGAGCTGGGCAACAACTACGCCGGCTATACCCAGAGCGCCGTAGATTCCGTCTTTGCCGGATTCGGCAGCCAGTTCGTTTCCATTGCCATGGTGTTCTTCGCGTTCAGCACCATCATGGCCTATTATTTCTATGCCGAAACAGGGATCTTCTACCTGTTCCGGGGAAAAAATCCCCGCCGGGAGAAACTGGTAATCCGTCTGTTCCAGGTACTTATGCTGGGGGCCGTGGTGTTCGGCGCCGTAAAAGAGGCGGACCTGGTATGGCAGCTGGGCGACATCGGCGTGGGCCTGATGGCTTGGGGCACAGTAGTTGCTATTCTGGTGCTATGCCCCAAGGCAATTACCGCCCTCAAGGATTATGAAAACAAATTAAGTGATTAAATATGAAGCGTTTTCTGATTTTTATCGCGGCAGTGTTTACGCTCACTGCCACCCTGCGGGCCCAGACTGCCCAGGAGATTGTGGACAAGATGGACCAGATCATGGCCGATGTCAATCCCGATGACGGAATGACTATGGTCATGGAGATGAAGATGCCCATCATTGGAACCGTAGCCACCCATGTGCTTTCGCTGGGAGACAAGATGCGGATGGACATCGGCAAAGGCAAGGATCTCCTGATTACCTGGGAAGATGCCTTTACGGAATGGACTTACGATGCTGAAAAGAACCAGATTACCATCAAGAACAGGGCTGCGGACGCCACCTCCGAGGCCGACGAGAATATGAAGATGTTCGACGGCATCACCGCCGGCTACGACGTGAGCATCCGGAAAGAGACCCCCACCGAGTGGCATATCCGCTGCAAGAAGAACAGGAACAACAAGGAGAAGGACGACCCCAAAACGATGGACCTGGTGGTGGAAAAAGGCACTTACAAGCCGTTGAGCCTGTCGGCCAAGGTATCCATGGTAACCGTCACCATGCGGAACCTTGCCTTCGGGACCGTCACCGAGAAGGATGTCACCTTCGACCCGGCGGCCTATCCCACCGCAAAAGTGGTGGACGAGCGCTAAAGGCGCGAAAATTCCCCCAAAACGTGCGGGAGTTCCAAATTAATTCGTATCTTTGTGGTTGCACAGCAAGGGCGACGGCCGGAATCGGCCGTCGGCTCGTTTTTTTGACACGGGAATAAAAACTTACTATTATGGCAATTGAATACATGACCCAGGCAGGTCTGGACAAACTCAAGAAAGACCTTGCCGATGCTCTGGCACAGCGTCCGGTGATTTCCGCCGCCATCGCGGAGGCCCGCGAAAAGGGAGACCTCTCCGAGAATGCTGAATACGATGCAGCCCGCGATGCGCAGGGCCTGCTGGAAGTGAAAATCGCCCGCCTCAAGGAGAAGGTGGCCAACGCGCGCGTAATCGACGAGAGCAAGCTTTCGGCAGACACCGTACAGCTCCTGTCCAAGGTGAAGGTGAAGAACCTCTCCAACAAAATGACCATGAACTTCCAGGTGGTCCCCGAAAGCGAGGCCGATTTCTCCAAGGGCCTGCTGGCCGCCACCACCCCTATCGCCAAGGCCCTGATCGGCCACGGAAAAGGGGAGACCGTAGAGGCCAAAGTGCCCAGCGGCGTGATAAAGTTCGAAATCCTGGAAATCTCCCTTTAAGCCATGGCTACCATCTTCACCAAAATCGCCCACGGCGAAATTCCCTCCTACAAGTGCGCGGAGAGCGAAAACTTCTACGCCTTCCTGGACATCGCCCCCCTGGCCAAAGGCCATACCCTGGTGATTCCCAAGAACGTGGAGGACGATTACATTTTCCACCTGGACGAAGCCACCTACGCAGAGCTCTGGGCCTTTGCCCGCAAAGTGGCCCTTGCCCTGAAGGCGGCCGTTCCCTGCCAGCGGGTAGGCGTGGCGGTGCTGGGCATGGAAGTGCCGCACACCCACATCCACCTGGTACCCCTCCAGACAGAGGGAGACATGGATTTCCGTAAACCCAAGCTGCAGCTGGAAGCTCCTGAGATGAAAGCCATTGCAGACGCCATCCTCCACGAATATGAGACGCTTTAACCGTATCGCCGCCATCTTTGCCGCGGCCGCAGCCCTGATTTCCTGCGCCACCAAAAACACCGTCATCAGCGGCGTCCTGTCGGACGGCGCCAACAAACAGTTGGCTGTCAAGCTTCTGGATGTGAACCGTTACCAGCTTCTGGACAGCATCAAGACCACCGGAAGCGGCTCTTTCAGCTACCAGCTGGATATCAAGAAGGGCCGTCCGGAGTTCATCTACCTCTTCTACGGAAACCGCCAGGTTGCCTCCCTGCTCCTGAACAGCGGAGACCACGTGATGGTTCGCACAGACACCCTGGGCGCCTACAGCGTAGAGGGCTCGGAAGAGTCTTTGAAGCTCCAGCAGGTAGAGAACGCCCATAACGCCGTAATCCGTGAAATCTCCCGGATCCTGGAGCGTGAGAGTAACCCGGAAGCCTCCATCAACCGGGCCTATGTGAATTACTACAGGGACAGGGTGAAGTACGTGATGAACAACCCCCACTCCCTGACCGTAGTCCCCGTGTTCTTCCAGCAGCTCACAGACGGGCTGCCCGTGTTCAGCCAGTCCACGGACGGCCTGCTCATGCGCAACATCTGCGACTCCCTGAAAACCATCTATCCGGAGTCCCGTTACGTGAAAGCCCTGGAGAAAGAGGCCCAGTCCCGGCTGAACATGCTGGAGATGAACAGCATGATCCAGGACGCCAACGAGGTCTCGTTCATCGATATCGCCCTTCCCGGACTGGACGGCAAGACCAAAAAGCTCAGTGAGGTGCAGTCCAAGGTAACCATGGTGTACTTCTGGTCCACCACGGCCGACCAGAAAATGTTCAACCTGGACGGCCTGGTGCCCCTTTACGAGGAATTCCACAATAAGGGATTCGAGATCTACTCCGTTGCCCTGGATACGGACAAGACGGCCTGGGCCAGCGTGGTCCGCGGCCAGAAACTGCCCTGGATCAATGTCTGTGACACCCGGGCGGAACAGTCTCCCTACATTGCCATGTACGGGGTAAGCTCCGTCCCCATGCTGTGGTTCCTGGTAGACGGCGAAATCGACCCGGACGCCAAGGTGTCCAAGCTTTCCGACATCCGCAGTTACCTCCGCAAGAAGCTTTAAAGGGATATTACCACAGTTTCTTTTTGGAGACCGTGGTCACGAAATCTTTCAGATAAAAGGGTTCGAAGTACGCCAAGTCTTCGAACCTTTTTTGTTCGAAGGCCTGCTGGGCCAGGGCGGCCATGTTCTCTGCCAGGGGGGCTGTTTCCTGGAACCGGGCGTTGGGGGAGGTGATGACCTCCTTGCATTTCATGGCGCCGTCGCCCACAAATAGGACGGGCCCCTCGGAGAGTTCCTGCGAGAAGGCGTCGGCCCCGACAATCTTGGCTTCAACGGCCGAAAGCTGCTTCCCCTGCGGGGTGAAGACGGCGGTATAGACTTCCATGCGGCGGGCGTCGATCATGGGCACGATATACTTGAGGTCCTTGGGACCGTCCTGGATGACCGGCTGGACCAGGATATCCAGCGTACCGACGCTCAGGAGCGGGATGCCGGCGCCGAAGCACAGGCCCTTGGCCGTGGAAACCCCGACACGCAGTCCGGTGTAAGAGCCGGGCCCTTTGCTCACGCAGACGGCGTCGCAGCCTGAGACCGGAATGCCGGCTTCGGCCAGTACCTCTTTCACCATGGGGGCGGCCAGGGAGGCCTGCTGGCGGGGTTCGGTGCAGACGCGTTTTACGGTAACAGTCCCATTGACGGACAGGGCGGCGGAAAGGCTTGCCGCAGAAGTTTCCAGAAGAAGGATGGTGGCCATTATTCAGCGGGGGTTGCGGGCATCAGCAGCTGTTTGAGGAAGGGGAAGATGAAGTAGCCGAAGTCCTTGAGGATGGGGTAAACGGTAGATTGGGTGAGCAGGTCGCTTTCCGTGAGGCCGAACTGCACATTTACGGTGTCGAACAGGATGATGATCACGCTGAGGATGGTGGCGGTGATCAGGATGGAGGACACCACGCCCAGGGTTTTGTTGAGCCAGCCCAGCAGGGCCATCTCCACCACTTTGGTGAGGAGCCTGGCCAGCAGAAGCACGATCAGGCTCACTACGACCAGGATAACCACGAAGGCGACCACCTGGAGCAGTTCCTCCGGCATGGTGACATACTGACCGAGCAGGTCGCACACCGGAGAGAGGAACTTGAAGGCCGCCCAAACGCTGAGCACAATGCCCACGAGGGCTATGGCCTGTTCCAGGAAGCCCTTGGAGATTCCCCGGATGATGCCGGGGATGAACAGCAGCAGAAGGATGATGTCCAGCGTATTCATGTTGACAATACCACTTAAAATGATTATCTTTGCAGTCTTCAAAAACCACATGCAAAATTAGGAAAAATAATATGACATTCAAAGAATACAAGGGTCTGGACCTCACACAAACGGGAAATTCCGTGCTGGAACGCTGGAAGAAGAACCATGCTTTTGAGAAGTCGCTCAGCCTCCGGGAAGGTGCCCCGGAGTTCGTTTTCTTTGAAGGCCCGCCGTCGGCCAACGGCATGCCGGGCATCCATCACGTGATGGCCCGCTCCATCAAGGACGCCATCTGCCGTTATAAGACCCAGACCGGTTACCGGGTGGAACGCCGCGCCGGATGGGACACCCACGGACTGCCCGTAGAGCTGGGCGTGGAGAAGAAGCTGGGCATCACCAAGGCCGATATCGGCACGAAAGTGAGCGTGGAGGAGTACAACGCCACCTGCCGCAAAGAGGTGATGAAATATACCCGGGAATGGGTTTCCTTGACCGAGCGCATCGGGTACTGGGTGGACATGAAAGACCCGTACATCACCTACGACAACCGCTATATCGAAACCCTGTGGTATCTGCTGAAGAAGATTTACGACAAAGGGCTCCTGTACAAGGGCTACACCATCCAGCCCTATTCCCCTACGGACGGCACCGGACTCAGCTCCCACGAGCTTAACCAGCCGGGCTGCTACAAGGACGTGAGCGACACCACCGTCACCGTCCAGTTCGAGCTGGTGAAAGATGCCCTTTCCCAGCCGCTTTACGGCACCCAGACCGTCCCGGTATATATCCTGGCCTGGACCACCACCCCCTGGACCCTTCCTTCCAATACGGGCCTTTGCGTGGGCCCGGAGATAGACTACGTGCGCGTACTGTCCTTCAATCCCTATTCCGGAGAGCCTGCCGTGTATGTGCTGGCCAAGGACCTGGTCGGCGCGTGGTTCAACCCCAAAGGGGAAAACGTGCCCCTGGAAAGCTATCAGAAAGGGGATAAGCTTGTCCCCTACAAGGTGCTGGACGGCGTTTTCAAGGGGAAAGACCTGGTAGGCATCCGCTATCACCAGCTCATCCCTTGGTTCAAGCCCGACGGTGACGCCTTCCGGGTGATACCTGGAGACTATGTCACCACGTCGGAAGGTACCGGCATCGTGCATATCGCCCCTACCTTCGGCGCAGACGACAAGCGTGTGGCCGCCGCTGCCGGCGTGGGCGCCGTGATGCCCGTGGACAAAGACGGCAATCCCCAGGCCCAGGTAGACCGCCAGGGCCGGTTCTTCCGGCTGGAAGACATGGACCCCGCCTATGCCGCCACCGTGGACCCTTCGTACCGGGAATTCTCCGGCAGGTACGTAAAGGCCGGCTACAAGCAGTATTTCGAGCACCAGGAAGAGGAAAGCACCCTGGATATAGACCTGTGCGTGATGATGAAAGGGGACGGCCGCGCCTTCAAGGTGCAAAAGCACGTCCACAGCTACCCGCACAGCTGGCGTACAGACCTCCCGGTGCTGTATTACCCGCTGGACAGCTGGTTCATCAAGGCATCGGCCGTGAAGGATGAGATGGTGGCCCTGAACAAGGAGATTACCTGGAAACCGGCTTCTACCGGCACCGGCCGCTTCGGCCAGTGGCTGGAGAACATCCAGGACTGGAACCTGAGCCGCAGCCGCTACTGGGGCACCCCGCTGCCCATCTGGCGCACGGAAGACGGCAAGGAAGAGATTTGCATCGGCTCCGTGAAAGAGCTGTACCAGGAGATAGAAAAGGCCGTCGCCGCCGGCATCATGCCCTCTAATCCCTTCAAGGACAAGGGCTTCGATCCGGAAGACATGTCCCTGGAAAACTATGACAGGATAGACCTTCATCGGCCCTATGTGGATGAGATTTTCCTGGTTTCCAAGACCGGCCGGAAGATGGTGCGGGAGACAGACCTCATCGATGTCTGGTTTGACTCCGGCGCCATGCCGTATGCCCAGGAGGGCCTTCGCGGGCTTAACGGCGGCAAGTTCGGCGCCACGGCGGATTTCATCGCAGAAGGCGTGGACCAGACCCGCGGCTGGTTCTACACCCTGCACGCCATCCACACCATGATCAGCGGCACGCCGGCCTTCAAGCGCGTGATTTCCAACGGTCTGGTGCTGGACAAGAACGGCAACAAAATGAGCAAGCGGCTGGGCAACGCCGTTGATCCCTTCCAGGCGCTGGACACCTACGGGGCAGATGCCCTCCGCTGGTATATGCTCACCAACGCGGAACCTTGGGATAACCTGAAGTTCGACGAAGGCGGCGTGGACGAGGTCCGGCGCAAGTTCTTCGGCACCCTGTACAACACCTACGCCTTCTTCGCCCTCTATGCGAACATCGACGGCTTCGACCCGTCGGCCCCCGAGGTGCCGGTGGCGGAAAGACCGGAGATAGACCGCTGGATGATTTCTTCGCTCAACTCCCTGGTGGCCAAGGTCCGTGCCGCATACGAAGACTACGATATCAAAACCGCCGGCCGCCTGATGGAAACCTTTGTCTCCGACAACCTGTCCAACTGGTATGTGCGCCTGAACCGCAAGCGCTTCTGGGCCGGGGAAATGACCGCTGACAAACTGGCGGCCTATCAAACCCTTTATCAGGCCCTGATGGACATCGCCGTCCTGGCCGCTCCCATCGCCCCGTTCTACATGGACCAACTGTATCTGGACCTGGGCGGCAGGCTGGAGTCGGTCCACTATGAACTGATGAGAGAGCCGCAGCAGGGATACATCGACGACGAACTGGAGCAGCGGATGGCGCTGGCCATGCAGGCTACTTCCCTTGTGCTGGGGCTGCGTAAAGGCGTCCAGATTCCGGTTCGCCAGCCGCTCCAGAAGCTGTTGGTTCCGGTGATTTCGGATACGGTGCGCGCCCGCCTGGAGGCCGTGAAAGAGCTCATCCTCACGGAGACCAACGTGAAGCAGATGTCTTTCGTGGAGAACACGGACGGTCTTGTCACCAAGTCGGCCAAGCCCAATTTCCGCACCCTCGGCAAGCGTTACGGCGCCCGGATGAAGGAAATCGCCGCTGCGTTCGCCTCCCTGGACCAGGCCACCATATCGGCCATCCAGCGGGAGGGAACCTATACCCTGGACCTCCCTGCCGGTCCCGTTGCCCTGGGCCCGGAAGATTACCAGATTTCCTCGCAGGACATGCCGGGTTGGCTGGTGGCGTCGGAGGGCTCCCTGACCATCGCCCTGGATGTGGAGATAACGGATGCGCTGCGCCGCGAAGGCATGGCCCGCGAACTGGTGAGCCGGATCCAGAACCTGCGCAAAGCCGCCGGTTTCGAGGTTACGGACCGGATAGACACCGTGGTCTATGCCGACGACCCCGCCCTGTCCGGCGCATTGGAGGAATTCTCTTCCTATGTGTGTGCCCAGACGCTTTCCCGTACGCTTTCCCTGAAGCCGCTCGCAGAGGCTCCGGCAGAGGCGACGGAGGTGGAATGGCTGGAAGGCAGTATAAAGATTGTTGTAAAAAAATAATATTTAACGTATCTTTGTACTCGAGTTTTACTTGAAACTTAAGTAGTTGGAAGATTATGGAAGAGAACAACAAAACCCGCTATTCAGACGAGGAACTGGAAGAGTTCCGTGCCATCATCAACGAGATGCTGGACAAGGCCCGTGCAGAGTACGCAACTTTGCGTGAAATTGTTACGCATGCCGGCGGGAACGATATTCTGGATACCGCCCCTACTTTTAAGACTGTGGAGGACGACGGCGCTTTCCAGCTTTCAAAGGAAGAAGCCGGTGCCTTGGCACAGCGTCAGTATAAGTTTATCCAGAATCTGGAGGCTGCCCTTGTCCGTATCGAGAACAAAACTTACGGCATCTGCCGTGTAACCGGCAAGCTCATCCCTAAGGAGCGCCTGCGTCTGGTCCCGCATGCCACCACCACCGTGGAAGGCAAGGCCATTCTGGAGAAGACCGGTCGTAAATAATGGAGAAGCGTGCCGGCAAAGGACGCCTTCTTCTGCTTTTGGGTATCCTTTTAGTGGTAATTGACCAGGTCATCAAAGTCCTGGTCAAAACGCATATGACCCTGGGAGAAAGTATCCCGGTCCTGGGCAACTGGTTCCAGCTGCTGTTCGTGGAGAACAAGGGCATGGCCTTTGGCCTGTCCTTCGGGGGAGAGATCGGGAAGTACCTCCTCACTTTTTTCCGCATCGTGCTTTTCGGGGCGCTGTGCTGGTGGATATCGGCCCTGCTTAAACGGGAAAAGCCTGTTCCCACCGGTGTCCTGATAGGGCTTACCCTGATTACCGCCGGGGCTTTCGGCAATATCATCGACTGCCTTTGCTACGGTCTGGTTTTCACGGAGTCCACGCCTGACGCTGTAGCCGTGCTGGGCGGCCATTATGCCCCTTTCATGCAGGGGCGTGTAGTGGATATGTTCTATTTCCCGCTCTGGAGATGGCCGGAGTGGATGCCGCTGGTGGGCGGGGACATCTTCTTTGAGCCCGTCTTCAATTTCGCCGACAGTTGCGTAACGGTGGGGGCCATCTACCTGATCCTTTTCCACTGGAAGTTTTTCGCAAAAGAGTAATTTTTACTATCTTTGCACCCGTTTCGGAGGTGTGGCCGAGTGGTCGATGGCGGCAGTCTTGAAAACTGTTGTACGGCAACGTACCGGGGGTTCGAATCCCTCCGCCTCCGCAAACGAGAACGGCATCGCAGCAAAGCTGCGGTGCTTTTTTGATGGGCGGGCCGTTGAAAGCTTGCTTTCATAAGGTCCGTCCAGCGAAAAAGCACAAAGGGCCGAAGGCCCGTGATGCCGTTCCGTTTAAGCCACCCTATCAAGGGATGTCGGAGGGCGCAGCCCGACGAAATCCCGGAGGAATAAGTAATGCCACCCGCAATTCATTAATCTGACTCGTATAGAAGTCAGATAATCCTGGCCTTCCGGGCCAGGTGTGCAGATAATCGGGCCAGGTGTGATTTGAGGCAACAACCTGGCCTGCTGGAAAAACATATAAGGCCGATTCGCGGGCCAAGTTGACTGTTCCTGATTTTGGTTTACTTTCCGAGTCTTATCGCTGTCAGGGGTTGACTGACGGCTGTCGGCAAGAAGCATGATGGCGCTGATATGATGATGCTTCTTCTCATAAAGAATGAAATTACAGGTTTTCCTCGAGGAACTCCGAGGCGTCCGCTACGCAATCCGGGCATTCGCGGAGCGCAGTCCCGGTTCCAACTCCCTTGAGGAGCCTGCACTGGGTGGCACCGTTGCGCTTCTGGAACTTCTCCATCATCACCTTCATGCGGGCACGGGACTCGATACGGTCCTTGATGGCAAGACCGACGATCATGCCAGCTCCTACAAGCGCCCCGCAGGTCCCTTCCATGTTACCCATGCCGGTCCCGAAGGACCCGGCAATATTGAGAGCAGTCTCTTCCGGAAGGCCCACGAGGTCGCAATAGGTGCAAACCACGGCCTGGGCGCAGTTATGGGTATTGCAGCGTTTCTTCTCGGCTGCCAGGTGCTTTCTTGTCTCCATATATGTCATTCAATAACTTTCCACCGCACCCTCCATCGGCCGTTCTCATAGTCGTGACTGAGAATCTTGAACACTCCTATCTCGGAAGTGTTGGATACGTGCGCACCGATGCAGGCGCAGGCATCGTAATCCCCTACACGCACGATACGGAGAGTATCAGAGACATCGTCCGGGAGCTTACTGAGGTCCACGATGCCAGCAGCATCGGTCCGCGGGATGAACTCGATGGTTACGGGGAGATTCCGTGAGATTACTTCATTCACGGCTGACTCTATCATCGTTACCTGATCTTCTGTCGGAGCCTCCGGGAGAAGATAGTCACACTTCGACTTCTTCCGCTCAATGTGGGCGTTCTTGGAGCGCGGACAACCAAAGAGGCGGACCATCGTGGCGTTCAGGATATGCTCCGCCGTGTGCATGGGCGGGTACTCTTCCTTGTTATGAGCATTCAAGACGGGTGCTTCCATCGGAGAAACGGTTATTATCGTTCACATTTACAAAGATAATTGCAATTCCGCAGAATAAACAGCAATTGAACTCGAAATTACGGGTCAATATCTGTAAAAAAACGAACTAATCACTCCCGTCGAGATCATCGAATGTATTTTCGGTGGAAAATGATAAGTTGAATATATTATACTATTCTTGCATTTGTTTAGAAATTTCTCTATTTTTGCACTGAAAAGTATATTTTATTGGACTTATGAATCCAGCCTTTGAAATTGCCAACCGGCGCAAGGCCCTTGGCATCTCCCAAAATGACCTGGCAGAGATGTCAGGAGTTTCGATTGCCACTATCAAGAACATTGAGCGCGGAAAGGGGAATCCCTCCTTCGGGACAGTAGAAAAGATTCTTACAGTCCTGGGGATGGAAATCATTTTCAAAGTGCGGAATCCTTTTGACAAACAGTAGCATAAGCAATGAGACAACTGGGTGTATACAACAACGACGTACTGGCCGGAGTGCTCAAGGAGGAGGCCCCCGGCAGGGGTTATGTGTTCGCATACTCACCGGATTACCTGTTATCAAAGGGAACACCGGTCTCCGTAACACTGCCGCTCCAATCGGCCCCCTATGAATCTGAAAGCTTGTTTCCTTTCTTTGCCAATCTGCTGCCGGAAGGCGCCAACAGGACTGTTATTTGTAGGAAGTTTCGCATCGATAAAGAAGATCTCTTCGGCCTGCTGTCAGCTATGTCAGGGAAAGACTTCATCGGTTCTGTTAATGTGAGAGCGATATGATAGAGATGCCCGCATATAGCCCACGCGTCCTGAAGACCCTGTTCTTCGGGAAGCAGGTGTCGCCGTATCTGGATTTCAGCATAAAAGGACTGAATAAATCCGGCGAGGCCATCGCCGCCGCCCAGCGGATCTCCGTTTCCGGCGTGCAGGAGAAATTCCCTGCTGTTATCGACGGTGGAAAGATCCGTCTTTCTCAAGATGGAGAACGTTCTACGCATATCCTCAAACCGGCTCCCTGGGATGAAACAATAGCCACACGTCGGCATATCCCCGCCAATGAGCATCTGACCATGCAGATTGCCTCCCGGGTATACGGCATCCAGACGGCCGCAAACGGCCTCTGCGTGTCATCGGACGGGCAGCTGGTGTACATTACCCGTCGTTTTGACATTCTTCCGGATGGGGCTAAAGCAGAGATGGAGGATTTTGCCTCTGTCTGCGGCCGCAACGAGCAAACGGACGGCACCCATTTCAAGTACAGCGGGACCTACGAAGACATTGCAGTCGGGATCCGGAAATATGTCTCAAGCTGGATGGTGGACATGGAACGTTTTTTTGACCTTGTGGTCTTCAACTATATCTATGGGAACGGAGATGACCACCTCAAGAATTTCTCCTTGATTCGTCAGGGAGAAGAATATCGCCTGGCACCGGCATACGACCTGCTCAACACCAGTTTGCACGTGCATGGAGATGATTTCGGCTTGGATGGAGGTCTTTCTTTGAATATGTTTCGCAGCGACGAGTACGACCGCACGGGACACCCCTGCCGGGCAGACTTTGATCAGTTTGCATCTCTGATTGGGATCGTTCCCGTCCGCTCTGCGAAGATACTGGACCGGTATATGACCATTCCGGAGGAGACTTTGTCACTGCTCCACGAGTCTTTTCTTCCCGAGAAGATGCAGCGCTCCTATCTGCGGATAGTTAAAGAAAGAGTGTCTAGGTTTTGCCGGGTTTGACATCTTCCTATCCCCTTCCTATCGTTTTCCACGGATCAGGCCGGCCGGTTTTCAGTCGCTTTGATCCGTAGCGGCAGCTTTTCCCCATAGGTGAGCATCCGCCAGACCCATTCTACCGGGCCGAAGCGGAAGTGGCGCATCCACAGGCTGCTGAACACGATCTGCAGAGCATAGACCCCAAGGGCGATGAGTTCTGTCCCCAGCAGTCCCACCCGGTTTCCCAGACCCAGGCCGATTCCATAAAAGAGGAGGATGCCCAGGACCGACTGCCCCAGATAATTGGTGCAGGCCATCCTTCCGGGATTTGACAGGAGCTTCCATCCGGAAGCCTCCGGGGAGCGGTCGAACAGAAGGGCGAACCCGGCTGCGTAGGCAAAGCCCATGGGATAGACACTGAACAGGTAAAAGACTTCATGCACAACCCTTCCCAGCGGATGGCCGGCCATGGAGCTCCAGGTGTAAACCACCCCGACGGGAATGCCCAGGAGAAGCCCGTAAAGGAGGATCCGCTTCAAAAGCGCGGCGTTTCCCTGAACATCGGCATAAATCCGCTCACGCCCCACGGCAAAGCCGATGAGGAAGAGCCCGAGGACCTTGAAGAAACGGTGGCCGATGACAAATTCCCACATCCTTTCCACGCCGCCCTGATGCAGGAACTGAAGCACTTCCCGGTAACTCTTGGCGTCGGAGAGCCAGGTCCCGAAGTTCTCCTGCGTTATGCCGTACAGGGCGCAGATGCGCCACTGCTCCCTTTCCAGCGGGTCTGCCGGCGAGGTCCCGAAAAGGGCATCCAGCAGCATGGGAAGCAGGAGCAGCCCGCCTGCGCACAGGAGGATCGTCCGGGTCCTGAGTTTCCTGAACAGCGGAAGAATCATGCCGCAGAGGGCATAAAGCATCAGGATATCCCCGCTCCAGAGAAAGCAAAGGTGCGCAAGGCCGATGACAAACAGCACGGCCATTCTCCGGTAAAAAGTGCGGAGTTTTCCCTCGGCATTGGCGAGCTGGATGCTGAACCCCATCCCGAACAGCAGGGAAAAGAGCGTGTAGAACTTCCCGTCTACAAGGAAGGTCTGGACGGCGCGCGTGACCTTGTCTGTGTCTGTCCAGCCGGAAGGGTCGGAGAAGGTCCACAGGGAGAATTCCGGGAAGTTCGCCAGGATGATTCCCAGGATGGCAAACCCGCGAAGGGCGTCCAGGATGACGTAGCGTTTTTTCTGCATAGGGGGGATCAGTGCTTCTCGGAGGGCTTGACAGGCTCTACGTGGATGGTGATGTGGGTGTCGGCCCCAAAACGTTCACGCAGGGCTTTTTCTATATCGTGGGCCCTGGAGTGGCTGTCCAGAAGAGAGGTTTTTCCGTCCATACGGATATGGATTTCGATGGCATAGTGCCCGCCGATGCGCCGGGTTTTCAGGTTGTGGGGGTCCTGGACATCCGGGAAGGACGTCACGATGGAGAGGATTTCGGCCTCTGTCTCTTCCGGGAGGGAGGCTTCCATCAGATCCCGGAAGTTCTTCCCCAGGAGCTTCCAGGCCACGCGGACGATGAAGCAGCCCACTACGACGGACGCGATGGGATCCAGGACGCTCCAGCGCTCTCCCAGGAGGATGGCTCCGCCGATTCCCAAAAGGGTGGCCACCGACGACAGGGCGTCGCTGCGATGATGCCAGGCGTTGGCTTCCAGGGCGGGGGAGTGCAGTTTCTTGCTCTTGGCCAGCGTGTATCTGTAGATGATCTCCTTCAGGATAACGGAGGCTACTGCGCCCCAGAGCGCAATGGTTCCGGGCTTGGGGAGCGGGTTCCCCTTGAGCCAGGAATAGGTTTGGGCGGCGCCGTGGTAAAGGATTCCCCCGGCTACCACCAGCAGAAGCATCCCGACAAGGGCCGACGCCAGGGTCTCGAATTTGCCGCGGCCGTAGTCGTACTTCTTGTCGGAGGGTTTGCTGCCGATGTGTACGAATATCAGGACAACGACGTCTGTCAGGAGGTCTGACAGCGAATGGATGGCGTCTGCCACCATGGCTGAGCTTCGGCCGGCTATGCCCACGCCGAACTTCAGGACGGTGAGGATAATGTTCACCAGGCTGCCTAAAAGGGTAACCTGGTCTATCTCCTTCTCCCGCTGCCGGGTTGTGTTCTGTGTGTTTTCGTTCATAATCTTGCTGCAAAGATACGCTTTTATCTTTTATAGCGTATGAAAAGTTAGTAAAGCAGTGGAAAGATTCCGCGTGACGAAACTTTTGAAAAAAGATTTGCAAAATCCAGCGAAAGATACTACATTTGCAGTCCCAACTGATACAGGGGCGTAGCTCAGCTGGTTTAGAGCGCTTCAGTCACATTGAAGAGGTCATCGGTTCGAATCCGATCGTCCCTACCAAAAAAGAAGAAGGATCCGTTCAGGGCCCTTCTTCTTTTTCTTTTTAGCGGAAGTCCACCAGGATGCGGAATACCTTACCGGGATTCTCGCTCCACCAGCGCAGGGTCTGGAGCGCCTCGGTGGGGCGCACCACCCGGGTGATGAGCTTTTCCAGGGGGGCGGCGCCTTTTTCCAGATAGCGGATCACAGCCCGGAAGTCTTCCGGCGTGGCGTTGCGGGACCCTCTGATATCCAGTTCCTTCTTCACGAACAGGCCGGTCTGGAACGTGACCTCCGATTTCGCATAGCCGATACACACCACCCTTCCCGTGAACGCGACTTCGTCCACGGCCATCCGGTAGGTGAAGGGGTTGCCAACGGCCTCGATGATCACATCGGGGCCCATACCGCCAGTGAGTTTGTCCAGCCGCCCGTGCACGTCTTCCGTCTTTGTGTTTAGGGTGTGGGTGGCGCCCATTTCACGGGCAAGGGAGAGTTTCTCGTCGTCCAGGTCGGCCGCGATCACGGTGGCGCCGCGAAGGGCTGCCCGCACTACGGCTCCCATGCCCACCATGCCGCAGCCGATCACCAGCACCGTGTCCACATCCTTTACCCCTCCGCGGTCCACGGCGTGGAAACCCACGCTCATGGGTTCCGCCAGGGCGCAGGTCCGGGCGCTGAGTCCGCCGGCGGGAATCACTTTTTCCCACGGAAGGACAATCCGTTCCCGCATGGCGCCGTTCCGCTGCACCCCCAGGGTCTCATTGTGCTCGCAGGCATTGAAGCGCTGGCGGCGGCAGGCGGCGCATCGGCCGCAGTTCGTGTAAGGGTTGCAGGTGACGACCATGCCGGGTTGCAGGGTGTCGGGTACGTCCGGGCCCACGGCTTCGATAACCGCCCCCACCTCATGGCCGGGGATGACGGGATCCAGCGCCATGGCGTTGCGTCCCATGAACGTGTTCAGGTCGCTGCCGCAGAACCCCACGTATTGCAGTTTCAGGAGCACTTCTCCCCGGCCGGGCGCCGCGGGGGCGTCTATTTCAATGACGCTCGCTTCCTGTGAATGGGTGATTTGTAAAGCTTTCATTCCAAAGGACTTTTCTCCAAGAGAGATTTGTATTTATATCCGTAAAAGGCGCATACGGCAAAGCAGATGAGCGGGACGAGATAGGCAATATGGTAAACGGCCTCGTTGCGGTGCATGATAAACGCGGTGAACTGCGGTACGCAGGCATTGCCCACGATGGCCATCACCAGGAAGGCGCTCCCGGACTTGGTCTGCTTGCCCAGGCCGTTGATAGCCAGGGAGAATTGCGTGGGGTAGATGATGCTCATGAAGAAAGATACCGCCAGCATGGCATACAGGCCCACATAGCCTCCGAACAGCACAATCACGATGCACAGGGCCACGTTGGCCAGGGCATAGAAGGTGAGCATCTTCTCCGGGGAGAACTTGGCCATGATCAGCGTGCCCACCCATCGGCCCAGAAGGAAGAAGAGCATGTACAGGCCGAAGAACGTAGTGGCCGTGCCCTCGTCGATGCCGGCATAGTTGCAGCAGTATACCAGGAACAGGGAGTTGATGGCCGTTTGCCCGCCGTTGTAGAAGAACTGGGCGATGACGCCCCAGCGCAGATGCGGCTTGCGGAGCGTGGAGAAGTCGATGAGTTTGTCTCCTTTGGCCTGGGGAGTTTCCTCTTCGGCCACCTTGGGCAGTTTCACGGCGACCAGCAGGACGGCCACCAGGATCAGCATCCCCGCCAGGATCAGGTAGGGGAGTTTCATGGAGCCGGTCTCCATCTGGATGTATCCCTCCCAGCCGCCGGGATAGTCGGCCGGAATGGTGGCCCGGGTGTAGTTTTGCCCGCTCAGGACCAGTTTGCTCAGGAACATGGCCGATATGAACGCGCCCAGCCCGTTGAACGACTGGGCCAGGTTAAGCCGCCTGGGCGCCGTCACAGGGTCTCCCAGGACCGACACATACGGGTTTGCCGCCGTTTCCAGGAAGCACATGCCGGTGGCGATGACAAAGAATACGCACAGGTACACGCCATAGCTGTGCACCCGCGCCGCAGGGAAGAACAGCAGGCAGCCGGCGGCGGCGATCAGCAGCCCCGTCACAATCCCGATCCGGTAGCTGAACCGCCGCATGAACATGGCGATGGGGATGGGGCAGATAAAGTAGGCCAGCCAGTATGCGCTTTCCGTGAAAGAGGCCTCGAACGTGTTCAGTTCGCAGGTTTTCATCAGCTGCCGGATCATGGTGGGCAGCAGGTTGCTGCTGATGGCCCACAGGAAGAACAGGCAGAAAATCAGCCCCAGGGCCAGACGTGTTTTTTTCATTCGGACATGTTTTTAATGTAAGGGAGGTCGGGAAGGTTCCCGAAACCGTAGAAACGCCGGGCGTTTTCGCCCAGGAACAGCGCTTTGTCCGGTTCGGAAATCAGGCCTGACTTCAGGACAAAGTCGTAGGACATCTTATAAGTGATGGCCGTGATGGTGCGCGGGTAGTCGGAGCCCCACATCAGGCGGTCCCAGCCTACCCAGTCGGCCGCTTCCCGGATCCGGCGCACCGCCGTGGGGAAGGGGTAGAATTCGCTGTTGTACAGCCACGTGATGCCGCCGGATTCAATCATGACGTTCCCGCCCTCCCGCGCCAGCATAACCTGGCTGCGGAAAGAGTCCGTCGTGGGCATTCCGAAATGGCCGATGGCCACTTTCAGCGCCGGGCATTCCCGGATCACCTCCGCCATCTGGGCGATCTGCCGCCCGTCGTCGGCAAGGCACATCGACAGGACCATCCCTTCCTTCTCCATCCGCTTGAAAACCGGCATCAGCGCCAGCAGGGACTGCTTGATTCGGTGTCCCGGGAAGGCCACGCCCCGGAGGCCGGCGCGGATCACCGCCTCCAGCTCTTTCTCGTTCCAGGCCATTCCCATGCAGAAAAAGCGGTCGGGGTACTGTTTCTGGACGGTCTGCAGGTATTCGTTCTGACATCCGTCGATGAGCTCCTGCACCACCACGGCCCCGCCCACCTGGGCATAGTCCATGTTGGAGAGGAACACTTCGGCCGTATTGCGCCCGTCCACAAGGAAAGGCGGCAGCATCTGCACCTCCTGGTCCAGGAAAATGCTGCGTCCGTTTTTCAGCGACAGAATCCGCTTCCCGTCCACCCAGGTGTCCTGCCGCAGCCACAGATGGCTGTGTGCGTCGATTATGAGTTTGCCCACGTTACGCGCTGCTGATTGCCGATAATCTCCTTAACTTCCTTGACCAGTTCCCAGTCCATGGGCTCGTTCACCCACTGGATGTTGCGCCGGACGTTGTCCGGGTTGGCCGACGAGAACAGCGTTCCCGCAATGCGGGGGTGGCTCACGCTGAATTGCATGGCCAGTTTCTCGATGGGATAGCCCTTCTTGTCGCAGTACAGGGCGGCCTGGTGACAGGCCTCTACCAGCGCTTTCGGCGCCGGGTGCCAGTCGGGAACGCCGCGAAGGGTCAGGAGGCCCATCCCCAGCGGCGAGGCGTTGATGATGCCCACCCCGTGGGCTTCGAAAAAGTCCATATAGTCTGTCAGGGCGTCGTCGTTCAGGCAGTAGTGGCAGAAGTTCAGGATGCTTTCCACGGTCCCTTCCTTCGTGTGCTCCACCACCCATTTCAGGTTTTCCAGCTGCAGGTCGGTGATGCCCACGTGCCCCACAACGCCCTTTTTCTTGAGCTCCACCAGGGCCGGCAGGGTCTCGTCCACGACTTTCTGCAAACCGCCTTCCATGGCGGCCTGGAACTCGATGTCGTGCACGTTGATCAGGTCGATATGGTCTATCCCCAGCCGCTCCATGCTCTCATAGACGCTTTCGGTGGCGCGGCGGGCGGAATAGTCCCAGGTGTTCACTCCGTCTTTTCCGTATCGGCCCACCTTGGTGCTCAGGTAGTATTTGTCCCGGGGGATGTACTTGAGCGCTTTCCCCAGCACGGTCTCTGCCTTATAGTGCCCGTAATAAGGGCTTACGTCGATGAAATTGATGCCGCCTTCGATGGCCGCTTCCACGGCTTTGATGCTCTCCGCCTCCCGGGTTTCGTGGAACACGCTTCCCAGGGAGGAGGCTCCGAAACACAGGCTGGAAATCTTCAGCCCCGTCTTTCCAAGTTCTCTGTACTCCATAGTGTTATTAAGTTCTGTCTATACAAAGATAAGACAAAATCCCGCCGGATGGCACCCGGCGGGAGGGGAGAATCCTTCCAAAGAACGGAAAGTCGCTTCTTTTGACCTTTTTTTAAAACTCGGCCCTATTCCACCGTGACCGATTTGGCCAGGTTCCGGGGCTGGTCCACGTTCCGGCCCTTGTTCACGGCGATGTAATAGGCCAGCAGCTGCAGCGGAATGATAGACACCACGGGCATCAGGCATTCGGCCGTGGAGGGGACTTCGATGCAGAAGTCGGCCCGTTTCCTCAGCTGGGTGTCGCCCTCGGAGATGACGGCGATGATCTTGCCGCCCCGCGCCTTGATCTCCTCGATGTTGGAGACGGTTTTCTCGTAGGTGTGGTCCAGGGTGGCGATGACAACGGTGGGCATTTCCGCATCGATCAGGGCGATGGGCCCGTGCTTCATCTCGGCGGCCGGCAGGCCTTCGGCATGGATGTAGGAGATTTCCTTCAGCTTCAGCGCGCCCTCCAGGGCGGTGGGGTAGTTGTAGCCGCGTCCCAGGTAGATGAAATTGTGGGCGTAGGTGAAGATGCCGGAGAGTTTCTCCACGGCTGGCGCACATTCCAGCACCTTCCGGATGGTGTCCGGCAGGCGGAGCAGGGCGTCAGCCATCTGGTGATACTCTTCCTCAGCAAGGGTGCCGCGCAGTTTCCCCACTACCAGCGCCAGCATGGCCATCACCGTCACCTGGCCGGTGAACGCCTTGGTGGATGCCACACCGATTTCCGGCCCCACATGGATGTACGTGCCCGAATCCGTGGCACGGGCGATGGAAGAGCCGATGACATTGCAGATCCCGTACACGAAGGCGCCTTCCCGCCGGGCGATCTCCACGGCGGCCAGCGTGTCGGCCGTCTCGCCGGACTGGGACACGGCGATGACCACGTCGTCTTTGCGGATGATGGGATTCCGGTAGCGGAATTCGGAGGCATACTCCACTTCCACGGGGATCCGGCACAGGTTCTCGATGAGGTGTTCGCCGATCAGGGAGGCATGCCACGATGTTCCGCACGCCACGAAAATGATCCGGCCGGCCTTCAGGAAGCGCTCCTTGTTGTCCAGCACGCCGGAGAGGATGATCTCCCGGCTGTCGGGACTCACGCGCCCGCGGATGCAGTCTACGAGGGTGTCCGGCTGCTCGTGGATCTCCTTGAGCATGAAGTGCGGGAACCCGCCCTTTTCCAGCTGGGAGATGGACATTTCTAGTTTTTGGATATTCACCTGGGAGTCTTCTCCTTCCAGGGTTTTGATCTGGAGGGACTTCCCCTTTTCAATGACCGCCACTTCGCCGTCGTTCAGGTACACGAACTTCTGGGTATAGTCGATGATGGATGCGGCGTCGGAGCTCAGGAAATACTCGCCTTCCCCGATGCCGATCGCCATGGGCGAGCTTTGCCGGGCGGCGATGATCCGGTCCGGGTCTCCCCGTTTGACGATGGCGATCGCGTAGGCGCCCACAACCTGCCTCAGCGCCATCCGCACCGCTTCTTCCAGGGTACATTCGTTGGTGTCCTGGATGTACTCGATCAGGTTCACCAGGACTTCGGAGTCCGTGCTGCTGCGGAAGGTGTATCCGTGGCTTTTCAGCGCATCCTTCAGCACCCGGAAATTCTCGATGATCCCGTTGTGGATCAGGGCGATCCGTCCCGACTGGGAGAAGTGGGGATGCGCATTGGCGTCGTTGGGCGCCCCGTGGGTGGCCCAGCGCGTATGTCCGATCCCGATGGTGCTTTCGGTGTCTTTCCCTTCCAGGAAGTGCTCCAGGTCTTCCACCTTGCCTTTGCATTTGTACAGTTCAATCTGGCCGTCCCTGCCTATGAGGGCGACACCGGCGCTGTCATAGCCTCTGTACTCAAGCCTATGCAACCCTTTGATAACGACGGGACACGCCTGGCGGTACCCGACATAACCTACGATTCCACACATAATGGAAGAATATGTCTTGTTTGAAAATTAAAAGAATAACAGTTCGCGGTACTTCGGAAGCGGCCACAGGGCGTCGTCCACCAGCATTTCCAGGTTGTCGGCGCTTTCCCGCACACGCACCATCTTCTCCATCACTTCGGTGGAGTAGGAGAGGGCGCGCCGGGTCATGTCGGCCATGCGGTTGGCCTTCTTGCGGGCTTCTACCAGGGCCTGGGTGTCTTCCGAAAGGGCGTTGATGGAACCGGCGATTTTCCGGTAGGTTTCAATGTCGGCCTTGCACAGGTCTTTGAACTCTTCCCCGAAGATGTCCTTGCTGCCCTGGATGCTCCGCATCAGGATGTCCTGATAGTTTACGGCGGCGGGAATCACGTGATTCAGGCAGATGTCCCCGATAACCCGGGCTTCGATCTGCAGTTTTTTCACGTATGTCTCTTCCTGCACCTCTACCCGGGCTTCGATCTCATTGGGGGAGAGCACGCCGGTTTCGGTGAACAGCTGCACGGATTCGGGCTTGCGGAAGGCCTGGAAGGCCACCGGGACATTGGTTACAGGGGTGAGCCCCCTGCGGCGGGCTTCCTCCAGCCACTCGTCGGAGTAGCCGTTGCCCTCGAACATGACGGGGCGGGCTTCCTCCAGGAATTCCCGGATAACGGTAAGCAGGGCCTTGTCCAGCTCTTCTCCCTTGCCGGTGAGGGCATCTACCCGGGAGCGGAACACCTTGAGGCTTTCCGCCACGGCGGCGTTGAGCACGAAGGTGGCGCCGGCGGCGTTGGCCGACGACCCCACGGCGCGGAACTCGAAGCGGTTTCCGGTGAAGGCGAAGGGGGAGGTGCGGTTCCGGTCCGTGTTGTCCGGGATAATCTCCGGGATGGAGCTGACCATGTCTATGCTGCGCCGGACTTCTTCGGGTTCGGAAGCGTCTTCCATGCGCAGGATGGCGTCGAACACCTTGCTCAGGGTGGAGCCGGAGAAGACCGACATCACGGCGGGCGGAGCCTCGTGGCCACCCAGGCGGTAGGAGTTGTTCAGCGAGCACACGGAGGCCATCAGGAGGTAGTCGTGCCGGCAGACGGCGCGTACCACCGACGCGTAAAAGGCCAGGAACTGCAGGTTTTTCATGGGGGTTTTCCCCGGAGAGAGCAGGTTCACGCCCGTATTGGTGGAGATGGACCAGTTGCAGTGCTTGCCGCTGCCGTTCACTCCCTGGAAGGGTTTCTCGTGGAAGAGGACCTTGAGCTGATGCTTTTCCGCCACCTTCTGCATCACGATCATCAGGAGCATGTTCTGGTCGATGGCGGTGGTGATTTCCGAGAACACCGGGGCGCACTCGAACTGGTTCGGGGCGACCTCGTTGTGGCGGGTCTGGAGCGGAATGCCCAGTTTATAGGCCTCTGTCTCAAAGTCTTTCATGAACAGGGCCACGCGGGAGGGGATGGCGCCGAAGTAATGGTCCGACAGCTGCTGGTCTTTGGCCGACGTGTGGCCGATCACCGTGCGGGAACACAGCTGCAGGTCCGGGCGGGCATTGTACAGGGCTTCGTCTACCAGGAAGTATTCCTGCTCCAGGCCCACGTTGACTGTGATACCGGTGACTTGCGGGTCGAAGAGCCGGGCCACGGCGGTGGCGGCTGCATTCAGCGCCTGGATCGAGCGCAGGTTGGGGACTTTCATGTCCAGCGCTTCTCCCGTGTAGGAGACGAAGACGGAAGGAATGCAGAGGGTTCCGTCCAGGACGAAGGCGGGGGAGTTGGGATCCCAGGCGGAATAACCGCGGGCTTCAAAGGTGTTGCGCAGGCCTCCGTTCGGGAAACTGGAGGCATCCGGTTCCTGCTGGACCAGGGCGCTGCCCTTGAAACGCTCCATGGGGTCTCCGTCCTTGAGGGAGATGAAGGCTTCGTGTTTTTCTGCGGCGGAACCGGTAAGCGGCTGGAAGAGATGGGTGTAGTGGGTGGCACCCCGTTCGATGGCCCAGGATTTCATGGCGGAGGCTATTTCGTCGGCCATTTTCCGGTCTATCTTGTTCCCGGTTTTCCGGGCTTCCAGGATGGAGCGGAATGCGGCGTCGGACATGTACTTCCGCATGGTTTCCAAGGCGAACACATTCTGGCCGAAGTACGTCGAAATCGGCCCGTTTTCCACGTAATGCCTCTTGGGATTGCGTGAGGACGCCACGGCGAGCGCCCTTTCTCTGAATGTTGCCATAGTATAAAAAATTAAACCGTAAGCACCGGCACGGCGGCCTGCACTTACGGATGGCAAAGATAAAAAATATTTTAGAAAGTTCGGCTAAGAATTTTCGTTTACTTGAGTATGCCGTCCAGGAAACGGACAAGGGTGCGCTGCTGCGCTTTGCCGCAGTGGTGGCCGCCCTCGAAGAATTCCGTTTGCAGGGCTCCGTCGGCCCCTTCTTCCCTGTAATGCTGCTGCAGGGTGCGGAAAGCTTCCGCCGTGGCTTCTTCCGGGAACAGATGGTCCGTGCGTCCGCTCAGGAAAAGGAAGGGCTTGGGGGCCAGCGCGCGGCCGATGTCGGGAAAGTCGTACCGGCTGCGAAGGCGGGGGATCATCATCGAATAGTCCGATGCCGACGGGGGCTGCGCCTGGGTGCGCTTGAGGGTCATCCAGCACAGCGCCGCGCCGGTTTTCACCTCCTCGCAGAAGGCGGCCAGCAGCCAGGCCCGGTGGGCGCCCATGGACCAGCCGAAACAGCCCACCTCCAGCACGTTGGGAAGGCTTTTCAGCAGGCGGGCGGCAGCTGCGTCTTCGTTCAGGGTTTGCTCGGCCCAGATCACGCCCCGGCGGTGCAGGCTGTCATAGACTGCCCGCTGGCCTTCATAGACTTCCTGTTTCAGCTCCCGGATTCCGTCCTTGGGGGCGTCGCCGAACTGCATCCGGCTCCAGCACCGGCATTTTGCACTGCTGCGGGAGCCCCAGTACAGGGCGTCCGGCACCAGGACCACGTAACCCAGGGAGGCCAGGCTGTCGGCAAAATACACGCCGTCAAAGCCGTCCCGCACCCATTGGCGGGCGCTTTCCTGGATGTGCTTCGGTGTACCGGCAAGGGGACGCACCAGCTTTTCCTTGCCGATATCGAAGCGGGCGCCGTGGTCGTGCAGCAGCACCAGTCCGGGATGCTTCTCCCCGTCTGCAGGTGAGAGCAGATACGCCTGCACCCGCTCCTCCCCGAAGGTGCGGTATTCCACCAGCTGGCAGGTGTAGCCTTCCCGCTGTTCGCTTGCGAGTACCGCCATGTCCGGCTTTTCGGCCTGCCACAGCTTCAGCGGGAGCATGGCCAGAAGGAATGTGAAGAGCGTGAGCATATGGCAAAGATAGTCAAAAAACGTTAAGTTTGCGGGACCATTTAGCGAGGACCCCTGAAATGAAAAGAATCGGACTGCTGCTCATTCCCTTGCTGCTGGGCGCCAGTGAAGGTGGACAAACCCGGCACGTACGAAATCTGGGGCAAGACGGAAACCCGCGAGAACATTTCCCTGAACGTGGAAATGGGCAAGGAATACTACGTGAAAACCTTTGTTCACTTCGGGGTAGCCGTCTGGCGCCCGTCTATCGAGCAGGTCACCCCCGAGGTAGGCCGGTCCGAGTGGGATTCCATCCGGTAAATCCACATTCGCTTCCAACGTCCACGGCGAAGAATCTTCCCTCTTTCTACTCCAGCAGCCCGCGCTTGCTTATTTCCGTCGAGAATGCCGCGGCATTGTGCACATCGAACTTGGCATACAGCCGTTTGCGGTACCAGAGAACCGTATTCACGCCCAGATGGACCGCCTCGGCGATCTCCTTGGTACTCTTGCCCTCCACGAGCAGCCGGGCGATGGCTTTTTCACGGTCGTTGAGATCCACCTGTTCTTCCGCTGCTGCCGGTCTCAGCTCCTTGATGGTCTCGTCCAGCACGGCCGTGGTCTCGGAGAGTTCCTGCCGGGTGAGACGCAGGCGCCGGACCAGCAGCGTGCCGCCGAGGGAGAGCAGAAGAACAAGGAATGCGGCTATCGCCAGCATCCGGGCATTGCGGTAAAGGTCCTTGTGCGCGGCATTCATGATGGCAAGGGTATCAGCCCGGGCAAAAGACTCCTCCCGGGCGTGTTCCCCGAAATATGCCTCGGCCTGGGTCAGGTACTCCAGGGCCTTGGCGGTTTTTCCGGATTCGTGATACCATCGGCCCAGGCCGTACATAGCATTGGCGATGATAAGGGAATCGCCGGACTGCAGGGCGAAATTCAGGGCCTTTTCATACGCCGGTCTGGCAGTTTTCAAGTCGCCGATGTCCGTATATACCTCGCCGATGTTCCGGTGCAGCGTGGAGCAGTCTTCCCACCAGCCCCATTTTTCGAAGACGGCTCCGGCTTTGCTGTAGTAATGAGCGAACTGTTCCAGGGAGTCCTGCGCCGCGTAGAAATTGCCGAGGGTTCCCCACAGACGCGCCTGGTTGGCTTCCAGGTCGTGCGGGTCCGGGTCGGCCCAGGACGCTTCCATTTCCTGCAGCACAGCCTCTGCGCGGCTGTAGTGGACCCGTGCGCTGTCGTAGCGCTCCGAGGCCCAGAAGCACTGGCCGATCAGGATGGACATGTCGAAAACCGTATTCCGCCCGCCCAGCTGCCGGCCGAGCTCCATCGCCTGCCGGGCATAATAGACGCTTTTGGCGCCATCCAGCTGCAGGTAGCCCCAGGCCAGTTCCCGGCAGGTCTGGGAATAATCGATCTTTTCCTCGTCTGATGCGTTGAGCAGCCGGTCCGGCGTGTAGCGCGCCGTGACCCGCTCCAGCGAGTCCAGATTATGCCCGCGGTGGTCGCCGTAGCCTCGGGCAAGCAGCGGCAGGAACAAGATGAGCAGGGACAGGAACTTCTTCATAATCGCAAAGATAATGATTCTTTGCAATTTCCCGTATACCCACCGTGACTACTTGAATAGGTCAGGACGGATCTGGATGTCCCAGTCGTGATAGTCCAGGTCGAAGCGGGTGACGATGAAGCCGCCGCCCTCCTCGGCATCCTGGCGCAGGACCAGGCCGGTCTCCTGATCAACCCAGACCACATAGCCGCCGTAGCCGAATAGGTTGGTGCCGCGGAAGTCAAACACCCAGCACGTCCGGCCGCAGACAGTCTCGTCTCCCCGGTAATAGCGCTTCAGGTGATTCTGGTTACCCCCGGTCATGCGGATGCGCTGCATGATGGTGCCGGACTGGAGCGTATCATCCTTGCCCGGGTCGCGCCCGAATCCGGCCGGATCGATACCGTAAAGCGCCATGGCCAGGGAACGGGGCGCGTAAGACTCGAAATGCGAGATGCCGTCATGCCTGTTTTCCGGCACGATCTCGTTCCCGTCGCCGTAATACATCACGTAATAGCCATCCGGGTGCAGGCCGCCGCTGTATCCCAGCTTGGTCCGGAAATCAAACATCTCGATCAGGTCTTGCATCCCGTTGTAACCGTCCTCGGATTCGAAGCATTCCGACCGGACAAACATATCGCCGATGCAGGAATACGTTTCCATTCTGTCCCAGCGCCAGTCCTCCCGGAACGAGTGGTAGATAATGCTGTAGTTGGTCGCAGGCAGCCGGAGTTCGTAGCGCCCGGTCCACTCCGGTGTGTCTTCGGGCTTCTCCGTCTTTCCGGGCCGGCGGGCCGGGGAGCCCAGGAGCACGTGGACGAGCAGTTTGGAAGACTGGCCTCCGCGCAGCGAAAGGCGGATCGTAGCGTCGCCGCTCTTCAGGCCTTTGATTGTCAGCTTAAGGCCATCCTGGGACGCCTGCACGAATTCCTGCCCGTCTTCGACGGAGAATCCGGTCAGGTGCGTCCCGGCCGCACAATAGGAGAAAGTCTGGCCCACCAGCAGGTCGATCTCGCTGACGGGCTGCGCCGCCAGCGACAGTGTGGAGGCTAACATGGCCCAAAACAGAATGATCTTTTTCATGTCACTTCCTGATGAATTCAACTCTGCGGTTCTTGGCTCGGCCAGCGTCGGTGGCATTGTCGGCAATCGGCTCGTGGGAGCCCTTGCCCACGGCGCGGAGGTTGAACGGATCCACGCCCTTCGCCTCGAGCGCCTTCACCACGGCCTCGGCACGCTCCTGGGAGAGCGGGTCGTTGACGGCGTCGGAGCCCTGGCTGTCGGTATGGCCCTGGACCTCGAAGCGGGCGGTCGGGTTGGCCTTCATATACTCGGCGACCTTGTCGATCTCCGGCTCGGACTCCGGCTTGATGGTGGCCTTGCCGGTGTCGAAGAGGATGTTGTTGGTCACGAACTTGCCGGTCTGGGCGATGGCCTGCTCCACGGCCTTGGCGGCCTCGGAAAGGTTGGTGGTTTCCTGTGCATACAGTTCTTTCGCACCGGCGCAGAGGAGCACGTTGGTGAAGCCTTTATACTTGTAATCGCCGCCGCACCAGAACTTGAAGCGCTCGGGAGCCTGCACGTTCGGCAGATTGACCACGCGATTGTCATTGATATATATCTTGAGCGCGCGCTTGTTGAACGACACGGCAAAATGGTTCCACTGGCCCACTTTGATGATTGACTTGAGCTCCTCCCATTCATTGGCTCCGTATACAGTGTCTTCACTGTTGGGTTTACGAATCCTTAACTGGGTCCAGCAGTCAGGATTATCGGAACGGTATGTGAAACCGAATTCTCCCACCCGGTCATTATCCCCCATGTCAAAGATCAGTTGTATTTCGGACGAGCCGTAGTCTCCCCCTTTGCTGCAGAAGACATCCCACTCGAGGGTGAAGACATCGGGCAGATAGGATTTCATGTTCTCCATCAGCGGCTCCACGAAATTGTATTCTGTCGTGAAGCTCAGGTACTTCTGGCCGTTGATGACCGCCGTCTCGGCACTGCCGTCACCCTGGATGTCCCACTTGGACGGGAACTCGCCCACCTGCTCATTCTTGAAATCGTCCTGGAAGAGGATGACGCTGCCGCGCTCGAAGTCGCTCTTGGCCGTCTGCGTAGTGGCATTGGCTACGCTGGACTGTTTGGCACCGCACTCTTCGCAGAACTTGCCGGTGTTGCCTTTGTGGCCGCACTCGGGGCAGTCCCAGGCAGCGGCTTCGCCGGTCGGCTGCTTGGTGCCGCACTCTTCGCAGAACTTGCCGGTGTTGCCGGCGTGGCCGCATTCGGGGCAGGTCCATTGGGATGCCCGGTCGCTGCCGGCCATCTCCGTGCCGGATTTCTGGTTCTTTCCTTTGCTGACATTGCCGTTCAGGATGTCGTTGACACCCTTTTCGACCTTGTCGCCGATGTTGTTCTCTGCGGCGTTCTTGGCACGCTGGCCGAGGCGCTCCAGGAGGCTCTGGGCGTTCGCGCTCGCGCACGTGAGCGCGACAGCAGTAAGGAGTAATGCGATTCTTTTCATATCTGTGACATTTTGGGGTGTTAATCGATGAGGTGCAGTTCTCCGGCCCTGTGGACCAGCTCCGCCATGTTGTGGACCCGAAACTTGCTGTGAAGCCGTTTCCGGTACCACATGATGGTGGGCGGCTTGAGGCCGAGCGACTCGGCAATCTTATTGGTGGACTGTCCTGCGGCGATCAGTCGGAGAATGGCGATTTCCTGCTCCGTCAGGGAGATGGGGGCGGTGGCTTCTTCGTGTTCCATAAGGCGCATTTTAATAAACCACCACAAAAATATACAAAAAAAATCCGAAAAACACCACACGTTTATGTGGAAATGCCTTGGAATCATCTAAAAACCTACAGAATACCACAGCTTTTCCACCAACTTCCACCGCAAAGGCCCTTGCCCCGCCTGAGGCAACCAACGCGACTGTTTTATGGATGCAGGATAAAATAATACTGCAAATTATTGAACACCAATAATTTGCAGTATGGAGATTGCGGTGAGTGAGGGATTCGAACCCCCGTTGCGCTCGCACGCAAACCTGTTTTCGAGGCAGGCTCCTTCAACCACTCGGACAACTCACCGGAAATGGGGTTGCAAAGTTACAAAATAAATTTGACTCTGCAACTGCCTTTTATTTGAACCATTCTGTAAGGTGGTTCTTGGCGTAGAGGTAATATACCAGAAGGCCGATCCAGCTGGTGGCCAGCACGATAACGGCGGTGATGATCTTTCCTCCGGTGGAGATGGGCTTCTTGAGGATGTCAAGGACGGCCAGGACAGACAGGACGATACCTGCAATGTAGATGATGGTTCCCATGGTTCTAATTTTTATGTTTTCTGAATTCAAAGTTACTAAATAAGCCTGAAAAATGCAAAACTAGGCCTCAGCGTTTTTAACAGTCCGGTAAATCTTCCAGCCCACGGCGGCTACCAGGATGGACATCAGCGGGGAGATGATGTTGAAGAAGCAGTAGGGGGCATATACCAGCGTGGGAACGGACAGGATGGTTGCCTGGGTCATGCCGCAGCTGGACCAGGGGAAAAGGGGAGAGGTGATCGTAGACGAGTCTTCTACCGAGCGGCTGAGCAGGCGGGGCTCATAGCCGGAGCGGTTGTATGTGTTCCGGAAGATATTGGACGTGAGGATGATGGACAGATATTGGTCCGACACCAGCCCATTCAGGAGTGTGCCGCTGGTAACCGTGGAGGCCACCAGGCCGGTCCGGGTGCGGGTGAGGGGCTGCAGCAGCTTGGACAGCTGGAAAATCATGCCGCTGGCCTGCATGCAGGCTCCGAAGCACATGGCGCAGATAATCAGGTAAACCGTATTGAGCATGCCCAGCATGCCCCGGGAAGTGAGCAGGGCGTCGGTCTCGGCAAAGCCCGTGTTCATGGTCACGGTGTTGTAGATGGTTTCGATGGTTCCGGCCAGCAGCACCCGTGCCCGAGAACCTTCCGTTACGCCCGCTCCCACCGTGTACACCAGTTCCGGCTGGAAAACGAGCGCGGCGACGGCGGCCGACAGGGTAGAGAGGGCCAGCACCATCATGGCCGGCATCTTTTTCCAGATTATGAGTGCCGTGAGTGCGGGAACCGCCAGCAGCCAGGGCGTGATGTGGAAATGCGAGGAAAGCACGTCGGTGTAAAGCTTCACGCCGGCGGCATCGGCCCCGCTGTGGGAGAGTCCCATGACGGTGAAGATGATCAGGGCGATGCCGATGGAAGGCCCGGTGGTGTAGATCAGGTAGCGGATATGGTCGAACAGGTGCACCCGGTTCAGGGACGACGCCAGCACCGTGGTGTCGGACAGGGGGGAGATTTTGTCGCCGAAATAGGCGCCGGAGATGATGGCCCCGGCAATGACACCGTCGCTGAAACCCTCGGCCCGGCCGATCCCCAGCAGCGCTACGCCGATGGTGGCGATGGTGGTCCAGGACGAGCCTGTCATCACGGAGACAATGGCA
>CAMHST010000005.1 GCA_946187865.1 uncultured Bacteroidales bacterium | reverse complement strand
TGGGCAGCGGCCAGGCCGTGGAAATCCAGGCCAAGGAAATCGAGGTCCTGGGAGAATGCGACCCCATGCGCTTCCCCCTCCAGAAGAAAGACACCTCGCTGGAGTATCTGCGCACCGTGGCTCACATGCGCCTGAGAACCAACACCTTCGGCGCCGTGCTCCGCATCCGCAACGCCATGGCTTTCGCCATCCATAAGTTCTTCAACGAGAAAGGCTTCGTCTATCTGCACACCCCGCTCATCACCGAAAGCGATGCAGAGGGCGCAGGAGACATGTTCCAGGTTACCACCATGGACCTCAAGAACATTCCCCTGGACAAGAAAGGCAATGTGGACTTCTCCAAAGACTTTTTCGGCAAAAAGACGTCCCTGACCGTGTCCGGGCAGCTGGAAGGTGAACTGGGCGCCACGGCCGTAGGCGAAATCTATACCTTCGGCCCCACCTTCCGCGCAGAGAACTCCAACACGCCGCGCCACCTGGCGGAATTCTGGATGATAGAGCCGGAAATGGCCTTCTACGACATCAACGACGACATGGCCCTGGCAGAGGAATTCGTGAAATACCTGGTCCAGTATGCCCTTGACAACTGCATGGACGACCTCCGTTTCCTGAACGACAAATACGACGACGGCCTTATAGAGCGCATGCAGGGCGTCCTGGGCATCGCGTTCCAGAAAGTCACCTACACAGAGGCCGTGGACATCCTGGAGAAAGCCATCGCCAGCGGCGTCCAGTTCGAGTACCCGGTCCACTGGGGCACGGACTTCCAGAGCGAACACGAGCGCTACCTGGTAGAAAAACACTTCGGAAAGCCCGTCATCCTGATAGACTTCCCCAAGGACATCAAGGCCTTCTACATGAAGCAGAACGAAGACGGCCGCACGGTGAGGGGCATGGATGTGCTCTTCCCCAAGATCGGAGAAATCATCGGCGGAAGCGAACGTGAAGCCTCCCTGGAGAAGTTGGAAAAACGCATCGAGGAACTGGGCATGAGCCGCAAGAACCTGGAATGGTATATCGACACGCGCCGTTACGGCACCGTCCCCCACAGCGGATTCGGCCTGGGCTTCGAACGCCTGCTGCTGTTCGTCACCGGAATGGCCAACATCCGCGATGTCATTCCTTTCCCCAGAACGCCTAAAAATGCCGAATTCTAAACCTGAACTTATATGCTCGTCATTGGTATCGCCGGAGGTTCCGGCTCCGGTAAAACAACCGTGGTAAGGGCCATCACCCGGCAGTTGCACGGAAAAGTGGTGGTCATCCCGCAGGATTCCTATTACAAAGACTCCAGCCACGTACCGCCGGAGGAGCGGAAAAACATCAACTTCGACCATCCGGACGCCATCGACTGGAAACTGATGTGCCAGCAGATCCGGGAACTCAAGTCCGGTAAAACCATCGAGCAGCCGGTATATTCCTACATCACCTGCTCCCGCTCCGCAACGGAAACCATCACGGTGGAGCCTGCAGAAGTCATTATCGTAGAAGGCATCCTCATCTTCACCTGCAAAGAGCTCAGGGACCAGATGAACATCAAGATCTTCGTAGATGCCGACGACGACGACAGGGTACTCCGGATCATAGTCCGGGACATCGCAGAACGCGGACGCACCATCGAAACCGCCATCGAGCACTACTGCGATACGGTAAAGCCCATGCACCTGCAGTTCATAGAACCGTCCAAGCGCTACGCCGACATTATCGTGCCGCAGGGCGGGCACAACAAAGTGGCCATCGACGTACTCACCACCACCGTGGAGCAGGCTCTGAAACAAAAAAGAGGAAAGAAAAAGAAAAATGGATGAGACTGACTCCTGACCAGAAAGCCGGACTATACATCACCGCGATTATCCACGTCGCGGTGATTATCGTATTGCTGGTGGTCAGGATCGGTACGGAAGTCCAACGGGAAAACAGTTTCGTGCTGGATTTCACCCAAGAAGAGGAGAGGGAGCGCATCCGGGAAGAGCGCCAGCTGAAAGAAAACGTCTCCCAGCTGCTGGAGAACCTGATTTCCGCGTCGGCCGGCACTCCGGTACGGAATGTCGCGGTGGACCGGAGCACCTTGAAAGACGACAGGGGCACCGACGCCGACGAGTTGTACCGCGAGGCGGAACGCTTGGCACAGGAGTTGAAGGACGGACAGCACAGGGAGCAGGAAAACCCGGACGATTACGCCGCCCTGCCGGACAAAACGGAAAAGGAAGACAAGGGAGATAAGCCCAAACCCTACAGCGGTCCCTCCGTGCTGTCCTGGAGCCTGGACGGAAGAAAAGCCTCCCACCTGCCCATTCCCGCCTACCGCTGCTACGGCGCCGGGGAAGTCACGGTGATCATCACCGTAGATAACCGCGGGACCGTAGTGAACGCCAAGGTGGACGACGCCTCCTCGTCGGCAGACAACTGTCTCAGGACCTTTGCCATACGGGCGGCCAGGCTGTCCAAGTTCTCTGCCTCCCAAACCGCACCTGCCCGGCAGGCAGGAACCATTACCTATGCATTCATCGCACAATAGAGAGATATGAAAAGATTCATCACCAGCCTGGCAGCCACCCTGTTCTGCCTTGCCCTCTTTGCACAGGGGACGGTAACCACCCGCAAATACCGGCTGAACGACTTCACGGACAAAGTCACCCAGGTCGTGCTTTCCGGCAATTCCATCTTGGACGGCGCCCTGCGCCAGGAAGTATCCAGGGAATGGACGGCGTCGGCCTATGAATTCTGCTCCCAGGCCGAATTCGAAGCCCGCAAAACGCAGGACCGCTACTATTTCCTGCTGCTGGCCGACACCCGCTCAAAGGAGAACTCGGATCCGGGCATTACTTTCCTTACACTGGTGAAAGGAGATCCGGCCGCCAAGGACGGAATAGCCAAGATGCCGGAAATCATTTCCCTTCCCGTATGTTCGGCCCAGGGAAACAGCGGACGTGAACTGGTGTACCTGGGAGCGCTTGTTAACGCCATACAGGAGTTTACGCTGGCCGCGATGGAATCTGAAAAGACGGCTTACCAGATGGAAGACTGGTTCAACGAGAACTATGCCCAATACGGCAAGCAGAAACGCATTTATATCGCCCTCACGGACATCGCTCCGCAAGTTTCTGAAAGGGACGGAGACAAGTACCTGGACGACGACATCCTCCTGTGCGACGACGAAGAAGAGGCCGACAAGATGTTCCAGCTGGGCTCGTACAACACGCTGGTGGGGTTTGTCGTGGCGCCCTCCGTTCCCACGGCGGATTCCTGGTGCTACAAGATGCTCATCGACGCAGAAAGCCATAAGCTCTTTTATCTCCGCCGCCACAAAGTGACCAACCGCTCCGGTGTGGGCTTCCTCACCGAAGACCTGAAAAGAATGGCGAAAGTAAGATGACCGGCGGCATAACCCCTTGCGGGCTTCAGTATGCGGTTCGCCAAAGCGGCCGCTCGGTGGCGTATTGCGCCCTGTCCATCGGATGCGGGACCACCCAGGAGGCCGGATTTCCTTCCGGCATAGCCCACTTCGTAGAACATACCCTGTTCCGTGGAACCCGGCGGAAAAAGGCCGCTGTGATCAACAGCTACCTGGACCGGCTGGGCGGGGAACTGAACGCCTACACCACCAAAGAAGAGATTGTCCTGCACGCCACCGTGCTCAAGGAAGACCTTTGGAAAGCGGTGAAACTGCTGTTCGAACTGGCCACGGAAGCCACCTTCCCGGACGACGAGATCCAGACCGAGCGGGGCGTAGTCCTGGACGAAATCATCTCCTATAAAGACAACCCCGCGGAAGACGTATATGACAAGTTCGAGGGCCTTCTCTTCCAGGGACATCCCCTGGAGCAGCCTATCCTGGGGACATCGGCCAGCGTGAAGAAAATCACCCCTGCGCAGCTCCGACGCTTTGTCCAGACCTTCTTCACCCCGGACAGGATGGCCCTTACCCTGGTGGCCGACATCCCCGAAAACCAGTTGGAGAAAAAAGTCCACGCCCTTGTGAAAAACCTGTTCGGGGAAAGTGCCCCGGCACGGATGACGGCGCACCGGGAACAGGGGATTGCCTGCCCCGAAAACATTTTCCACAAAGTCATAGACAAAAGGAACCACGAGGTGAATGCCGTCATCGGCGGATATGCCCCTTCCCTGTACGAAATGCCGGACAGGATGGTGGCCGCCATGCTGGTGAACATCTTGGGCGGCCCCGCCTCCAATTCCCTGCTCAACGCAGAACTCCGGGAGAAAAAAGGCTGGGTGTACGGGATTGAATGCTCTTACACACAGTATGCCGACACAGGCATCGTGGCCATCAGTTTCGGCTGCGACAAGCCCAATCTGGAGGCCTGCATGGCCTCTATCCACAAAATATTGGAGCGGCTCCGGGAGGCCCCGCTGAGCGAGGCCCGGCTTAAAAGCTACCGCAAGCAGCTCCTGGGCCAGCTGGCGATTGGCTCGGAAGCCGGAGAAGCCCAGTGCCTGTCCATGGGAAAAAGCCTGTTGGCCTGGGGAAAAATCATGTCCCCGGAGCAAACCCGCGCCTGCCTGCAGTCCATTACCAGCGAAGACCTGCGGCAGATGGCCTGCCGGCTGTTTGCGCCGGAGAAACTCTCCTCGCTGGTGTACCTGTAAAATAAAAAACCTTCGGAGCGGTTCCGAAGGTTTTTTTTCTAAAACGGAAGGTCGTCTTCCGGATTGTCTGCGGGCATGTCGGAAATGGAGGGAGCCGGAGGGGCCTGATAGGAAGGCTCGGGCGGAACCGGAGACGGAGCCGGATGGGCGGCCGCTTCTCCCCCTGCGGGGGCAATGCGCCAGATCTGAAGATCGTTGTACCACCTGCCGTTGTATTCACGGCTTTTCAGGTTGAAGGATACTTTGATGCGGTCCCCCACCTGATATTTGTCCAACTCCTGCACTTTATCCTGTCCCCATGCGGTGAAGCAGGCCTGAGAGGTAAAGTTGCCGTCCGGGAATTCCAGGATGAATTCCTGCTTGGCCCAAGGCCCGCGGGCCGATGTGCCACTTTGGACGCCCAACTTCTGACGAAGGGTTCCTTCCAGTTCGAGTGCCATGGCCGATTAGTTTTCAGCGGGAGCTACGAAAGGATGAACCTCCAGCAGGTCCACATCGAAGATGAGGGTGGAGTTGGGGCCGATGTTGGCACCGGCGCCACGCTCGCCATAACCCATCTCAGCGGGGATTACCAGGGTGATCTTGCCACCCTCGCCCACGAGCTTCATGCCCTCGGTCCAGCCGGGGATGACGCGGTTGAGCGGGAAGGAGATGCCCTCGTTGCTGTCGAACGGAGTGCCGTCGATCAGGGTACCGCGGTAGTTGACCTTCACGGTGTCGCGGTCAGAAGTGGCACGGACGGCGCTGCCGGAATCCTGGATCAGGTAAACGATACCGGTAACGGTGGAATCGGCGTTGTTCTTGGCCATGAAGTCCTTGCGGAACTGGTCGCCCTTTTCCTTGTTGAGGCCGGCGGAGTAGGCCATGCGCTTCTGGACAAAGTTGTTGAGCACCACATTCATCTGCTCGGGGTCGATCTTGAACTGCTTGCCGTAAGTGGAGTCACCGGGGACACCTTTAGCCTTGAGGGCGTCTTCCATGCCCTTGCGGAGCTGAGCCATATTCAGGTCACCGAAGTTGTTCTGGGTAATGACCATGCCGAAGTTGACACCAAGAAGATAAGCGGCGGAGTCGATCTGACCCTTGGTGGGGAGCAGGTCACGGACAGCCTTGGAACCTTCTACCTTGGAAGTTCCGTTGCAGGCAAGCATCAGGGCCGCAGCCGATGCGATGGCAAAAATTCTAATCAGTTTCATAATTATACGAATTTAATGTTGTCTGTATCAGGGCCGGACACTATTTTCCCAGCCAAAATGCAAAGTTAGCTTTTTTTTCTTAAAAAATATTAAGAAATTGTTACAAATCGAAAAATTTGGAAGTGTCGACTTTTTTTTCTACATTTAAGCGAATCTATGAAAACTATTTTATGACGATCGACTCCAATACCCTTCACAACAAGCTGAAAACCTTTTTTGGCTATGACGCTTTCAAGGGAGACCAGGAGGCCATCATCCGGCACCTGGCGGGGGGAGGGAATGCTTTTGTACTCATGCCTACCGGCGGGGGAAAATCCCTGTGCTATCAGTTGCCGGCACTGGTCATGGATGGCACCGCCATCGTCATATCGCCGCTGATCGCACTCATGAAGAACCAGGTAGATGCCATCCGCGGCTTCGAATCCGGAGACGACGGCATCGCCCACTTCCTGAATTCTTCGCTCAGCCGCGCCCAGGTGGCCGAAGTGCGGGAAGACCTGCTGAACGGGGTCACCAAACTGCTCTACGTGGCACCGGAATCCTTAACCAAGGAAGACAACATCAACCTCCTGAAAGAGATCCGGATCTCTTTCTACGCCGTGGACGAAGCCCATTGCATCTCCGAATGGGGGCATGATTTCCGGCCGGAGTACCGCAAGATCCGCTCCATCATCGATCAAATCCAGCCGGCGCCGGTGATCGCCCTCACCGCTACGGCCACGCCCAAGGTCCAGAGCGACATCCTCAAAAACCTGCGCATCCAGGACGCCAAGGTGTTCCGTTCGTCCTTCAACCGTCCCAACTTGTATTATGAAGTCCGGGACAAAGTGGAGCCGGAGAAAGACATCATCCGCTTTATCCGCCAGCACCCCGGCAAGTCGGGCATCATCTATTGCCTCAGCCGGAAAAAGGTGGAGGAAATGGCACAGCTGCTGTGCATCAACGGCATCCGCGCCCTTCCCTATCACGCCGGCCTGGATGCCAAGACCCGGGCGGAGAACCAGGACAAGTTCCTCACGGAAGAGGTGGACGTCATCGTGGCCACCATCGCCTTCGGCATGGGCATCGACAAGCCGGATGTCCGTTTTGTCATCCACTACGACATTCCCAAGAGCATAGAGGGATATTACCAGGAAACCGGCCGGGCCGGACGGGACGGCCAGGAAGGCATCTGCCTCACATACTATAGTTATAAAGACATCCAGAAGCTGGAGAAATTCATGCAGGGGAAGCCGGTGGCGGAGCAGGAGATCGGCAAGCAGCTCCTGAACGAAACCGTCGCCTACGCCGAATCCAGCCAGTGCCGCAGGAAACTGCTGCTGAATTACTTCGGCGAAGATTATCTCCCGGACAACTGCGGGGCCTGCGACAACTGCCTCCACCCCAAGGTGCGGTTCGACGGGAAAGAAGACATGTGCCTGGTGATCGAGCTCATCGAAGCCCTTCCGGAGCGCTTCAAACTGGAACACCTGGCCAATATACTGTCGGGAGAGACCAATGCCATGGTCAAATCCTACAAACACGACGCACTGGAACTGTTCGGGGCCGGAAAAGACCACGACACCCGTTTCTGGGCGGCGGTCATCCACCAGGGGCTCATCCTGCATTTCCTGAATAAAGACATCGAGAACTACGGCCTCATTTCCGTCACGGAACGCGGCCGCGCATTCTTCCAGGACCCGCACGAACTGATGCTGGTGGAAGACCGTACCTTCTCCGACGCCGCAGACGAAGAGGACGACGATTCCGGCGTTCCCGGACAAGGCGGCGGAGGCGGAGATCCGGTACTGCTGTCCATGCTCAAAGACCTTCGGAAAGAGGTGGCCCGCCGGCACAAAGTGCAGCCCTGGGTGGTATTCTCTGACCCTGCCCTGGAAGACATGACCATCCTGTATCCCCTCACCATCAAGGAGATGTCGGAGAAGTGCCAGGGTGTGGGGGAAGGCAAGGCCAGAAAGTATGGGGCGCCTTTCGTGGAACTTATTGCCAAGTATGTAGAGGAAAACGAGATAGACCGCCCGGACGATTTTATCGTCAAGTCTGTCGCCTCCAAATCCGGCAACAAGGTGTATATCATCCAGTCCATAGACCGCAAGCTCTCCCTGGAGGACATCGCTTCCGCCAAGGGACTGGAAATGGAAGAGCTTCTTACGGAGATAGAAGCCATCGTATCCACCGGTACGCGCGTGAACCTCAATTATTATATAGAGCAGGAGCTGGACGAGGAAGTGGTGGAGGAAATCTATGACTGGTTCCGGGAAGAAGCCACTTCCGATTCTCTGGAAGAGGCCATCCAGGCTCTTGGAGGGGACTATGAGGAAGAAGAAATCCGTCTGGTGCGCCTCAAATTCCTCTGCGAGGTGGCCAACTGACGCCGGCAGCGCTATCCCGGCATTTCCTGTAGCACAGGATTTGTCCCATCTGTATTCTGCGGGAATCCCTCGCACGGATTCTCGCAGAATCTTTGTATCTTTGTAAACTTTATGACAAAATGACAGGAAGTACTATGTTTTCTTTCGGATACCGGGACCGCAAATGGCGCATGATCAAAGACAGTATCTTTGTGGTAATCGCCTTCATGCTCATTTGGCGCGCAGGCTTTTTCGGCGTGCTGCTGGGATGCATCGCGCTGGTTTGGTACGGCCGTGACCTCTATTATCAGATAAGGGCCGCCAAACTGGAAAAGGAAGCCGCCAGGGAGCAGGAGAAAGCCGAAGCCCGCCGCCAGGACCGTCCCCAGCAGCAGTCGGCCCAAAGCCCGGACGACGGGAAAATCACCATCACGGACCTCTCCGACGCCAAAGAAGTAAACTACGAGAAGGAATAGACGCGCATGATTCCCCGGGAGACAGTAGAGCAGATTCTGGACACCGCCCGCATCGAAGAGGTGGTGGGAGACTTTGTGACGCTCAAGCGCCGCGGAGCCAATTACGTGGCCTGCTGTCCCTTCCACAATGAGAAAACCCCTTCTTTCAACGTAAATCCCGCCCGGGGCATCTATAAGTGTTTCGGCTGCGGCAAGGCCGGAAGCGCCGTGGGCTTTGTCATGGAGTACGAGCACATGACCTACCCGGAAGCCCTGCGCTATCTGGCCCGCAAGTACAACATTGAAGTAAAGGAAGAGGAAGAGTCGGCCGAACAAATCGCCGCCCGGCAGCGCAGCGAAAGCCTTCTGGCCGTGTCGGAGTTCGCCGGCAAGTTTTTCAAGCAGCAGTTGCAGGAGCCGGAAGGAAGAGCTATCGGCATGCAGTATTTCCGCTCCAGGGGTCTGCTTCCGGAAACCATCGAAAAATACGGGCTGGGCTGGGCGCCCAAGTCCAAGAGTGCCTTTACCGACGCGGCGAAAAAGGCGGGATACAAAGACGAATTCCTGATCGAGACGGGCCTCTGCGCCCAGTGGGAGAGCGACAACAGCCTCCACGACCGCTTCTACGACCGGGTCATCTTCCCCATCCACTCCGTCAGCGGACGGGTCATCGCCTTTGGCGGACGGACCCTCCTCACGGAAAAGTCGGACAAAATAGCCAAATACGTCAACTCCAAGGAGAGCGAGATTTACGTGAAATCCCGCTCGCTGTACGGCATCTGGTTCGCCAAACAGGAAATCGCCCGGCAGGACAAATGCTTCCTGATGGAAGGTTACCTGGATGTGCTGTCCATGCACCAGGCCGGCATCCTGAACTGCGTGGCTTCCAGCGGCACTTCCCTCACGGAGGAACAGATCCGCATCATCAAGAAGTTCACGGACAACATCACCATCATGTACGACGGGGACAGCGCCGGCCTGCACGCCGCCATCCGCGCCATCGGCATGATCCTCAAAGAGGGGATGAACCCCCGCGTGGTGTTCCTGCCGGACGGGGACGACCCTGATTCGTACTCCCGCAAACACACGCTGGAAGAAATCCGCGGGTTCATCGACGCCCACGAGCAGGACGGTATCGGCTTCAAAACCGACTTGCTGCTGCAGGAAGCCGGGGAAGACCCGCTGAAAAAGGCCAACCTGATCAACGACATCGCCGACACTGTCGCCCTGATTCCGGATGCCATCAAGCGGCAGGTCTATGTGGACATGGTGTCCAAGCGTTTCGGCATCGAGAGCGACATCATCCAGGACCGCGTACGCAAAACGCGGGAAAAGGACGAGTCCCACGTGCACAGCGCCCCCGTGCGGGAGCCCTATCGGCGTGTACAGGAAACCGCCGTGCAGGAAACGGTTCCAGACACCCCCCAGGACCGCCGCACCCGGAAAGAGAACGAGATCCTGGAGCCCTCTGAACGGGAACTGCTGGGCTTTATCCTGCAGTATGGGTGCACGCCTCTCCAGTTCGAGTCGGACTCGGAGTTTTACGCCCCGGAGGGCGCTCAGACGGTGGCGGAATTCATCGACGCCGCCCTTGAGGGAGACGACATCCACTTTGCCAACCCGGCCTATAGCCGCACGTACAACGCCTATTTCCGCCTCTACGACGAAGGGAAAACGCAGGACGACATCGTCCTGAGCCTGCTCAACGCCGAAGACCGGACGGTTGCCGGGGTGGCCGCCAACTTGTCCACGCGCAAGTACGAACTCACGGTACACAATTTCACCGAGGCCCTGACCACCACGGATTCCTGGCTGGTGAACTATGTTCCCCGCGCCATCCTGGCCTTCCACGACAAACGGCTCCAGGTGCAGCAGGAGGAGCTTAAAGCCCAGATGGACCAGGCCTCCTCGGCAGAAGACCAGATGGAACTCCTGTCCCGCCTGGGCCGCATCAACGAAATCAAGAAAACCATCAATATCAAACTTGGGAGATTAAAGAAATGAGCCATAAAAGAACTCTCGTGACCTGTGCACTCCCCTATGCCAACGGTCCTGTCCATATCGGCCACCTGGCCGGTGCCTACATCCCCGGCGACATCTATGTCCGTTACCTCCGCATGCGGGGAGAGGATGTGCTGTTTATCTGCGGCAGCGACGAGCACGGCGTGCCCATCACCATCAAGGCGAAAGACCAGGGTGTCACGCCGCAGGATATCGTGGACAAGTACCACAAAATCATGAAGGACGCCTTTGCGGGCCTTGGGATCAACTTCGACATTTATTCCAGGACCTCTTCCCAGGTGCATACAGAGAATGCTTCCGAGTTCTTCCGCAAGCTCTATGACCAGGACGACTTCATTGTCAAGGAGTCTGAGCAGCTCTATGACCAGGAGGCCAAAATGTTCCTGACAGACCGCCTCATCGAGGGAATCTGCCCCAAGTGCGGCAATCCGCATGCCTACGGCGACCAGTGCGAGAAGTGTGGTTCCACCCTTTCTCCTGAAGAGCTGCTGGAACCGAAGTCGCGCCTGAGCGGCACCGTGCCGGTGAAGAAGAAAACCAAGCACTGGTACCTTCCCCTGGACAAGTACGAGCCCTGGCTCCGCGACTGGATCCTGGAGCAGCACAAGGAGTGGAAAACCAATGTGTACGGCCAGTGCAAGAGCTGGCTGGACGGCGGCCTCCTCCCCCGCGCCGTCACCCGCGACCTGGACTGGGGCGTTCCCGTTCCGGTAGAAGGCGCGGAAGGCAAGGTGCTTTACGTCTGGTTCGACGCCCCCATCGGCTATATCTCCAACACCAAGGAACTTCTTCCGGAAAGCTGGGAGAAGTGGTGGAAAGACCCTGAGACCCGGCTGGTTCACTTTATCGGCAAAGACAATATCGTGTTCCACTGCATTGTGTTCCCGTCCATGTTGAAGGCCTATGGAGACTACATCCTGCCGGACAATGTACCGTCCAATGAGTTCCTGAATCTGGAAGGCGACAAGATTTCCACCTCCCGCGGCTGGGCCGTATGGGTGGATGAATACGAAAGGGATTTCCCCGGAGAGGAAGACGTGCTGCGCTACGTCCTCACGGCCAATGCCCCGGAGACCAAGGACAACGACTTCACCTGGAAAGACTTCCAGAGCCGGAACAACTCCGAACTGGTTGCCGTGCTGGGCAACTTCGTGAACCGGGCCGTGGTGCTCACGCAGAAGTATTTCGGCGGTGCCGTTCCTCGGAACCTGAAGCCGGAGGCGATCGACGCCGAGACACTTGCCGCCGTGAAACCCTGCCGGGAGGCGCTGGAGAAATACATCGAGACGTATCACTTCCGCGAGGCTCTCAAGGAGGCCATGAACATGGCCCGTATCGGCAACAAATACATCTCCGACATGGAGCCCTGGAAGGTGGCGAAAGAGGACATGGACCGCTGCGCCAGCATCTTGTACACCTGCCTGCAGCTCTGCGCAGACCTGGCCATCGCGTTTGAACCGTTCACGCCCTTCAGCGCGGAAAAGTTACGTGGCATCCTCCGCGTGGGGATTGATGCGGGAACGGACCACCGTGCCGGCGAAGGCGCCCCCACCGTGAATTTCTTCAAGGAAGGTGAAGGCAAGGCCGTGCACACGGTCCCCTTCGTCGCAAATAAGAAGGCCGATGCTCCTCAGGGGGTATGTCCTTCTGACTTGGTGCTTCGGTGGGAGCAGCTGGGGGATGCCGAACTCATCCCTGCCGGCCATCAGCTTGGAGAAGCCGTGCTTCTGTTCCGCAAAATCGAGGATGCCGAGATCGAGGCGCAGACGGCAAAACTGGAGGCTATCAAGAAAGCCCGCGAGGCCGCCGAGGCCGCAAAGGCTGCAGCCGAAGCCGCCAAAAAGGTGGAACCGCAGAAGGCCGAAGTCACCTTCGACCAGTTTGGGGCCATGGATATCCGTACCGCTACGGTGCTGGCGGCGGAACGCGTTCCCAAGACGGACAAACTCCTGAAACTGACCATCGATACCGGTATCGACCAGCGGACAATCGTTTCCGGCATTGCGGAGTATTACAGCCCGGAGGACATGCTCGGGAAACAGATCTGCATCCTGGCCAACCTGGCCCCGCGCGTAATCCGCGGCATCGAATCCAAGGGTATGATCCTGATGGCAAAGCAGGGAGACGGGAAGATGCGTTTCATCACCCCGCAGGAAGTCGTCACCAACGGCGCACAAATCGGATAAGAAAAAATCCCGCGGCGGTTGCTGCGGGATTTTTCTTTAGCGCTCCAGACTGTGGATGGCCAGGCCGCTTCGGAGCTTGGGCTCGAACCAGGTGGTCTTGGGCGGCATGATGTTGCCGGTATCTGCAATGCGGATGAGCTGGTCCATGGAGACGGGATAGAGGGCGAACGCCACTTTCATCTCGCCGGAATCCACGCGGCGGGAGAGTTCTCCCAGTCCGCGGATGCCACCCACGAAATCGATCCGTTTGTCGGTGCGGAGGTCTTTGATGCCCAGGATCTTGTCCAGTACCAGATTGGACAGGATGGTAACGTCCAGGACGCCGATAGGGTCTGCGTCGTCGTACCGGCCGGGCTTTGCCGTAAGGGTGTACCACTTGTCTCCAAGATACATAGAGAAGTTGTGCAGACCTGTGGGCGCATAGGGCTTGGCAGGGCGGCCGCAGCGGGGCTTTGTGGCTACGGCGACGTCAAAGTCCGCTTCCAGGGCTTTGAGGAATTCTTCTTCGGAAAGGCCGCCCAGATCCTTCACCACGCGGTTGTAGTCGATGATGGCCAGCTGGCTCTGCGGGAAGCAGACGGCCATGAAGAAGTTGTATTCTTCGTCTCCGGTGTGATGGGGGTTCTGCGCCTTCTTCTCTGCACCCACGCGGGCGGCGGCGGCTGTCCGGTGATGACCGTCGGCCACATAGAAGGCATCCACCTGGGTGGTGAAAATCTCGGTGATGCGGGCGTTCACGGCATCGTCGTCGATGACCCAGAAGGTGTGGACGAACTTGTTCTCGTCGGTGAATTTGTACTCGGGCTTGCCGGAGGCGGCCTTTGCGATGATCGCATTGAGCTCCGCGTTGTCCTTGAAGGCGAAAAACACGGGTTCTATGTTGGCATTCTGGATGCGCACATGGACCATGCGGTCGTCTTCCTTGTCCTTGCGGGTGAGTTCATGCTTCTTGATCACGCCGTTCGCGTAATCGTCTGTGTGGGCGCACAGGACAATGCCGTACTGGGTGCGTTTACCCATGGTCTGGGCATACACATAGTACTTCTCCTTGTCTTCACGCACAAGCCAGCCGCGCTCTTTCCAGAGCTTGAAGTTTTCCACAGCCTTGTCGTAGGTGCGCTGCTCGTGCTCTCCGGCGATGGGCGTAAAGTCAATCTCCGGCTTCGTGATGTGAAGGAGGCTCTTTTCGCCGGCTATCTCACGCGCTTCCTCGGAATTAAGGACATCGTACGGGGGAGCGGCAACCTCTGTCACGAGGTCTTTGGGTGGCCTGATGGCCGCAAAAGGTTTTACTCGGACCATGTCTTTACTACTTGTTTACTTGGAATTTGCGGTTTCCGGTAGCGAAGAAATCCACGATCTGGCGGGCGGCGGCCAGACCGGCGTTCACATTGGCTTCTGCCGTCTGGGCACCCATCTTCTTGGGCGTAGCGAATACCCTGTAGCCGAACTTCTTGGTAAGTATGTCGTAGTTGTCCGGCATTACGTCGGTGACGTACTTGAGGTCTTCACGCTCTTCCAGGGCTTTCAGCAGGCCGTCTTCGTCGATAACCTCCTTGCGGGCGGTATTGATGAGGGTTGCACCCTTGGGCATCTTGGTGATAAGGTCGTAGCCGATGGATTTGATGGTGGCGGGAAGGGCGGGAATATGGATGGAGAGATAGTCGGAGTTGGCGTATAGCTCTTCCACGGAATGAACGGGCTCTGCCCCGCCTGCAACGATCTGCTCGTCCGTGAGGAACGGATCCAGGGCGCAGACTTCCATGCCCAGGGCTTTGGCTTTCTGGCCCACCAGACGGCCCACGTTCCCGTAGGCCTGGACACCCAGGCGCTTGCCGGAGAGTTCGCTGCCGGTAGCGGGGGTGAAATGCGTACGCGCCATGAAAATCATCATGCCCAGGGCAAGTTCGGCCACGGCGTTGGAGTTCTGGCCGGGGGTATTCATCACTACGATACCGCGGGCGGTGGCGGCGGCAAGGTCTACATTGTCGAAGCCGGCGCCGGCACGCACCACGATCTTGAGCTTGGGGGCGGCGGCCATTACCTCTTCCGTGACTTTGTCGGAGCGGACAATCAGGGCCTCTGCATCTGCTACGGCCGATACAAGGGCCTCCTGACTGGCATAATTCTCTAATTTCTCAACTTTGTGACCAGCCTCCGTAAGGATGGAGACAATGCCTTCCACAGCCTTGGCGGCGAAAGGTTTCTGGGTGGCTAATAAGACTTTCATTTGTTAAGGGTCTCAAATTCTTTCATACATTCTACCAGGGCCTGGACATCCTCGATGGGGCAGGCGTTATAAAGGGAGGCGCGGAAACCGCCTACGCTGCGGTGGCCTTTGATACCCACCATGCCACGCTCCTTGGCAAAGGCCATGAAGTTGTCCTGGAGGTCTTCCTTGCCGGGCGCCATCACGAAGCACACGTTCATCAGGGAGCGGTCTTCCTTGGCCGCGGTGCCTACGAACATGCTGTTGCGGTCTATCTCGTCGTACAGGAGGGCGGCTTTCTTCTTGTTGATCTCGTGGATGGCCTCCACGCCGCCGATGCCCTTGAGCCACTTGAGGGTCTCGTTCATCACGAAGATGGCGAACACGGGCGGGGTATTGAACATGGAGAGCTTGTCGATATGGGTCTGGTAGTTGAGCATGGTGGGCAGGTGACGGGTCACGCGGCCCAGGGAGCTCTTGCGGATGATGGCGAAGATAACGCCTGCAGGGCCGACGTTCTTCTGGGCGCCGCCGTAGATGAGGTCATACTTGGACACATCCACCGGACGGGACATGATGTCCGAGGACATATCGGCAATCAGCGGGCAGGGGCAGTCTATATCTTCATGGATTTCCGTACCGTAGATGGTGTTGTTGGTGGTGATGTGCAGATAGTCCAGGTCTGCGGGGATCTCGAAGCCTTTGGGAATATAGGTGTAATTCTTGTCTTTGGAGCAGGCGATGGCATAGGCCTCGCCGATTCCCTGGGCCTCTACGAGGGCTTTGTGGGCCCATACGCCGGTGTCCAGGTATGCAGCCTTCTTCTCCAGATAGTTCATGGCCACATACAGGAACTGCAGGGAGGCGCCGCCGCCCAGAAACACCACCTCATGGGTATCCGGGATGTGCAGCAGTTCTTTCCAGAGGGCACGGCACTCGTCCATGACGGCGTCCCACTCCTTGGTCCGGTGGGAGATAGACAGAACGGAAATACCGGTTCCTGCGAAGTCGGTGAGGGCCTCTTTGGCCTTTTCAATGGCTACCTGCGGCAGGACGCAGGGCCCGGCGTTGAAAACATGAACTTTCTTAGACATGACGTTATTGATTATGTGTTATAATTTTTTATCAAATTACGCGATAAAGATATAAATTATAATTAACAAAACCTAAATTTCTTCCAATTTAGCAGCATTTTCCATCTTTTCCCGAAAATCGGCCACGGCACTGAGCCGCACCCGCACTTCCAGGGAGCATTCCATTCCGAAGTTTTGCGCCCGCTGGGGAAGGTCCATGTCTTTGAGCACCTTCATCACCGTGTTCATGGCATCGTAGCCAAAGGACAGCCGGAACCAGACGCCGGCAATCTTCTCCACCACCGGTGCATGGGACAGGGCGTCTGCCGTGGACGTTTTATATGCGCGGATCAGCCCCGGAATGCCCAGCTTGATACCGCCGAAATAGCGTACCACCACCACCAGGACGTCACTGAGCCCGGCCGAATCGATCTGCCCCAGGATGGGCCTTCCGGCGCTGCCGGAGGGTTCCCCGTCGTCCGAGGAGCGGAACACGTCCCCTTTGTAACCCAGCCTGTAGGCATAGCAGTGGTGACGGGCGTCGTGATATTCCTTTTTCAGGGATGCGACGATGTCTTTCACCTGCTGCTGGGTCTCTACCGGATAGGCCAGGGCGATGAAACGGGATCCGTTATCCTTGAAAAGCCCCTCCGAGGGAGCGGCAATGCTGGAATATGCGTCGTTACAATCCATCTCTACGAATGTAGTGTTTTTTGGAGAAATTTGCAATTGTACCGGAAAAAAGCAGTATCTTTGGGTTCGCAAAACGGACATCCTATGATTTTCAAACTAAAAGTCACCCTCACGGGGATCAAAGGCTTCTACAGAATCTATCTCGTACACGGTGCCACCACCCTGTACACCCTCCATAAACAACTCCGCGCAGACATGGAGTTCCCGCAGGACCAGCTGATCATGTTCAAGGCCCTGGCGGCGGACGGCTCCGTCCTGGGCCGGTACGGCCTGTTCGACCTGGGCTCCGGAACGGTAGACACCGTCTCCCTGGAAAAAGCCTTTAAAGGCGGCACCACCTCCTTCGTCTATTTCTACGATGTCACCAACCGCAAAAGCGTGAACATCGCCGTAGAGGAAGCCCCCGCCGGCACCAAAGTCAGCCCGGACTCTCCCCTGCTCACGGAAACCAAGGGTCCCAACCCCATCGAGTTCGAGAACGGTTACGTGGCCTTCGAAGACCTTCCGGACAAGCAGCGCTTCCTGCCCGGCGAAGAACCGGACGATCTGGACGACGAAGAATTTGACGACGAGGAAGAAGAGGAGGCGGAAGAAGACGAGGACGGAAAGGAAATCTTTGACGAAAACGAATAGACGATGGGGCGGAGCCTGGAGATTATACTCGGCCCCACCGGTGTAGGCAAAACGGCCTATGCCATTTCCCGCGCCCTGGAATGCGGCAGCCCCGTCATCTCCTGCGACTCCCGGCAGATCTATCGCGAAATGCGTATCGGCACGGCCGTACCCTCCGATGAGGAGCTCTCCGCCGTGAAGCACTACTTTATCCGGGAAATCCCTGTCACCCAAAACTATACGGCCGGCATTTACGAAGTGCAGGCCCTGGAGCTCATAGACCGGCTCTTTGCCCAGGGGCACGAGACCCTGGTGATGTGCGGGGGCTCCATGTTGTACATAGACGCCCTGTGCTACGGCCTGGACGACTTCCCGGAAGTGCCCATGCAGCTCCGGGAGCACCTCGTCGAATGCCTGCGGGACGAGGGCGTGGACACCCTGGCCGCCCAGCTCCGGGAACTGGATCCCGTCACCTATGAAGAAATAGACCTGACCAACGGCCGACGAGTCATCCGGGCCCTGGAAGTATGCCTGTACACCGGAAAACCGTTCTCGTCCTTCAAAACCCGCCGCTTCAAGGAAAGGAATTTTGAGATCCGGAAAATCGGCCTGGAACGTCCCCGGGAAGAATTGTACGGGCGCCTGGACGCCCGGGTGCTGCAAATGATGGAGGACGGCCTGGAAGAGGAAGCCAGAAGCCTGCTCCCCTACCGGGACCTCACGGCCCTGCAGACGGTGGGCTACCGGGAGCTGTTCGAGTACTTCGACGGAAAAATAAACCTGGACGAGGCCGTACGCCGCATCCAGGTAAATACCAGGCATTATGCCAAGCGCCAGCTCACGTGGTGGCGCCGGGACCCTTCCATCGAGTGGGTTTCCTTATAACACCTTAGAACTTGGGAATCTCGAAGACAGAGGCATCTACGGCCTCTTCCGAGAACTCGGTCACTTCCGAGACGATGGACATGCCGCCGAAGTCGGTGACGGTTTTCATGGGAATGCCTTTCCACACCCATACTTCCACTTTGGCCGTCTGGCCCATCTGGGAAATCTCGGAGGTATATCTGGTGCACTCCTTGCCGCCCACTTTCTCCTTGCCCACTTCCTTCACCTTATATTTGTCGATAGTGGCCTTGTCCAGGGAAAGGTAATTGATGCTTTCCTGGGCGGGCATTTCCTGCACGGTCTTCTGCGTATAGTCCACCATGAAGGTTTTTCCGTCCTTCTGGAAGGTTCCCATCTCCATCTTTCCCATCGGGGTCTCCATCTCGGTCTTGCTCATCTGGAGGGCACCGTAATTGTCGAAATAGGACACGGCTTCCGTCTTCTGTCCCATAATCTCAGAGGAAGATACCATCTTGCCGGATTTGATTCCGAACTTGGCGGCAGAACCCTGCGCGAAGGCTGTTCCCGCTATGGCGAGTGCAGCCAGAATGCTCATCAATTTTTTCATAGCTATTTCATTTTTTGCAAAGATATCCTTTTCCTGTGACAGGAAAGCTTAAAAAATACTCATTTACTTGCAAAAACGGCTCCCCAGAGCACTACGCCGATACTTACGGACACATTCAGGGAGTGCTTGGTGCCCCGCTGGGGGATTTCCAGGGCAAAATCGCAGGCATCCACCACCTCCTGCTGCACGCCGTCCACCTCGTTGCCGAAAACGAAGGCGTAGCGGACAGGAAAGGGTGTTTCCGCTGTGCAAGAAGAAGGCCGATGCACAGCGGAAACGCCCTTCCCTGTTCCTGCCTGGAACCCGTCCAGTTTCACGGAGTGGACCGTCTGTTCCACGGCTACGACAGTATATCCGCAGCCCTGCAGGCGCCTGACCAGGGCGGGCACATCCTGCACATGTTCGAAGGGAACGGTTTCCTCTGCCCCGAGGGCCACTTTCCTGAGCTCCGGGGAGGGTGGAACCGGGCAGATGCCGCCCAGGTAGATCTTGTCCACCCCGAAGGCGTCCCCCGTCCGGAAAGCGCTGCCCACATTATGGGCGCTGCGGATGTTGTCCAGCACCAGCACAATGCCGCTTTCCGGCTTGTTCCGGTATGCTTCGGCCGACATGCGCCCCAGTTCTATATTGAGCAGTTTTCTGTCTTTCATACCGGCAAAGATAGTGGTTTAGCCGGAAAAAAAGCTTATATTTGTGGACATAATTATTAATTTCTTTTATGAAACAGGATCTTCAGGTTTTTGACCTTATCAAGAAAGAGCAGGAGCGTCAGTCTTCCGGGCTGGAGCTCATCGCCTCCGAGAACTATGTGTCCAACCAGGTGCTGGAAGCCATGGGCTCCATCTGCACCAACAAGTACGCGGAAGGATATCCCGGCAAGCGCTACTATGGCGGCTGCGAGGTAGTGGACCAGATCGAGCAGCTGGCCATCGACCGCCTCTGCGCCCTGTACGACGCAGAATACGCCAACGTCCAGCCCCACTCCGGCGCCCAGGCCAACATGGCCGTCACCATGGCCATCCTCCGCCCCGGAGACACTTTCATGGGATTGGACCTCTCCATGGGCGGTCACCTTACCCACGGTTCTCCCGTCAACGCATCCGGCATCTTGTATCATCCCGTCCCCTACGGCCTGGATCCGGAAACTGGCCGCGTAGATTACGATGAGATGGAGCGCAAGGCGCTGGAGTGCAAGCCCAAGCTCATCATCGGCGGTGCATCGGCCTATTCCCGCGAATGGGACTACGAGCGCATGCGCAAAATCGCGGACGAGGTTGGCGCCATCCTCTGGATAGACATGGCACACACCGCCGGCCTGATTGCCGCCGGTCTCCTGAAGAACCCCGTCAAATACGCCCATATCGTCACCTCCACCACCCACAAGACCCTCCGCGGTCCGCGCGGCGGCATTATCCTCATGGGCAAGGACTTCGACAATCCCTGGGGCCTTACCACCCCGAAGGGAGAGATCAAGAAGATGAGCGCCATCCTCAATTCCAGCGTATTCCCGGGCATCCAGGGCGGTCCGCTGGAGCATGTGATTGCCGCCAAGGCCGTGGCCTTCTTCGAGGCCGCCCAGCCGGAGTACAAGGAGTACCAGAAGCAGGTGGTGGCCAACGCCGCCGCCATGTGCAAAGAATTCATTGCCAGGGGCTACAAGATCATTTCCGGCGGTACGGACAACCACCTCATGCTCATAGACCTGCGCACCAAATTCCCGGACCTGACAGGCCGTATGGCAGAAAAGGAACTGGTGCGGGCAGACATCACCGTGAACAAGAACATGGTTCCCTTCGACAGCCGCAGCGCCTTCGCCACCAGCGGTCTTCGCATAGGTACCCCCGCCATCACCTCCCGCGGCTTTGAGGAGAAAGACATGCTCGTGATCGTAGACCTGATCGACCAGGTGCTGGCATCGGCCAACGCCCACGCCGCCGCCCTCTCCGCCAAGGAGCCGGACGAAAAACAGACGGCAGAGCGCATCGCCCACAAACTCATCCTGGACGAGGTAAAACGCAAGGTCCACATGATGACTTCCGGCCGGCCGCTGAACCGCTATTAGGCCTTGCCTACCGCCCATAAAAAAAGCCTTCCAAACAGCTGGAAGGCTTTTTTCGTATAAGGGAAAGACCGCTATATCACCTCGATATCCTTCGTAAGGATCCAGCCCTGACGGCCGTCGGACAGTTCGATATTGGAATAGGAAGACACGCTGTCCAGCAGCTTGACACGGGTGCCTTCGTGCAGGATGAACAGGTCTTTGGCTGTGTCGGCCGAAGGGGAACTCTTTACGGAGGACACCGCCCGCATGACGATGGCCGTATCCTGCCTGCGGGCTTCCGTCCGCTGCCACTGGGCGAAATCCCAGCCCAGGAACGCCAGCAGCAGCGTCACGATACCGGCGAAGAAGCCCAGCCGGCGCCGGCCGCTGGTAGAGCCCAGCAGGAACAGCAGGGCAAGCGCAACCGTAGCCGCCAAAAATACCAGGGATAGGACCGCCCAGGTATCGGAAGGCAGCAAATAGCACATCTTGTGGCCCCACGCCTCGAAGAAGATTTCCGGGACCTCGTCGATGCGGTCCTGGGTACGGGAACGGGCGAATTCCAGGTTGTAGCGGATATCGGCGTCGGACGGGTCCAGCCGAAGGGCGCGCTCATACCAGAGGATGGCAGGGGCAATCTCTTCGGTCTTGAAATACGCATTGCCCAGATTGTAATACAGTTCCTTGGACACCAGCCCGGCCGACCGCAGCTCTTCCCAGTCCTGCAGGGCCGATGCATAATCCCCTGCCGTATAGGCCTCTACGCCGGAGCGCCAGAGGGAGTCGGGATAGGACAGCGGAGCCGCCTGGAGCGAGAAGCTGCCCACCAGCAGCAGGAGCAGGCTGGAAGTGAGGGCGTGCTTAGGGGACGGGGTCTTTTTCATGGAAGAGTCGATGGTGGTAATCAAAGCGACAGCCTGGTCGTAATGGGCAGCCATGGCCTCGTGGCCGGCGTCGGGGGAATAGCGGGCGAATTCGCAGGCATCCAGCAGGGCGGTGAATCCGTCGGCCGTTTCAGCCGAAACGCCACCCTCCCGGAGCGCTTCCCCGATGTTCTCTTTGTTCTGCTCGGCCATGTCCATGGACAATTTGTCCCCGACAAAGCCCAGCAGGGAGCGGTGGAGTTCCTCGTAAAAGGCTGTGTATAAGTTCTTCTGCAGGAAATCATGCGCCTGCGACAGCCGCTTCATGGCCATCCGCGTAGCCTTGCGGTTGCGGGTGCCGGCTACGTCGGCCCGGCGTGCGGCCACCTTCCGGAAGCCCAGGTAAAAGCCCAGGCCCAAGAGCAGCAGGAGCACGATACAGCCCCACCAGACCGGAGAATAGACCAGGAAATCCCGGCCCTCGCCCAAGTCCGTGCTGGAGCGGATGAAACGGATGTCGTCCCCGAGGTTTTTCACGCCTTTGCGGTCTACCACCAGGGAAGACCCGCTGTCGGGCACACTGGAGGCCGATCCGACACCCCGCGCCACGCTCAGATGGAGCGAATCGGTAGAAGCGGTCTGGTACCTGCGCGCGGAGACATCGTAGAATCCATATTTCACAGGGGCGATGGAGAAGTCTCCGGGACTGCGGGGGATGAACGGATACTCGAAGGTCTTGGAGCCGGACGTTCCGCTTTTGTCAGTGTTGACTGTAGTACGGACATCGTACACCTCGAAGTCCGGCGGGAAATTGAGCTTGGGCGCTTCCAGCAGGGCGATATTGCCCTTTCCGGAGATCGTCACCAGCAGCGACGCGGCGTCGTGGGTCTTGAGGGAGTCCTTGCTCAGACGCGCCTGTACGGTGAAATTGCCCACTCCGCCGCCGAACGAGGCCGGCGCGCCGGCAGGAAGGGCCGACACATGCAGGGTGGGAGCGCCCGTGTACACCCGCTGCCGGGTGGTCACATAATCGTTCTCGAAGAAATCGTCGAAAATGGATCCGGTGCTGCGGCGGCGCTGCGTATTCACCAGGCAGACAATCTCTGCCGGATCCAGGGTCTGGTCGCCAGCCTTCTGGGGAATGATGACCCAGCGGCGAAGCACGGCCGCATTGTACATCTTGCCGTCCACCTGCTCCCGCTGGAACTCGATGTTGGAGGGAGACTCCACTTCCTGGCTCCAGAAACCGTTGAAAGAGGGGAACTTGGCATTTTCGAAACCGACCAGGTTGGTCCGGTGATAAATTTTCAGCGTCGCCGTCACCGGTTCTCCCACCACCACGGAAGAACGGCTCAGGGACAGGCGCATGAAAATATCGGGTTCCTCGGAGCGCTGCTGACTGGCGTTTGCCGCGCCCTCCTGCTGCGTGTCATCGGCCGATGCCCCTTGGGAAGGACGCGAGCCGTTGTCCACCACCTGGATACTCACCGCCTTGGACTGGATGGCGTTTCCACGCACCTTGGCCGATGCCGGCGGGAGCGTGAACGTCCCCGTCTTCTTGGCCTGAAGGATATAGGTATAGGAAGTCTGCGAGTTCCGGGTGGTTTTCCCGTTCACGATCTGGATGCTGGTAGAAGAGCCTTTCTGGGGCCCCCAGACAATGCTGAAATCATCTCCGGCGCTCCATTCGAAATCCGACGGGGCGTGCTCGCCTTCCACCACGAACACTACGTTAAAGCGTTCCGACAATTCCACGATATTGTGCACCTCTACGCGGATGGCCGACTGCGCCCACAGCGGGAGCGCCATGAGGACAAGGGCACAAATTGAGATAATCCGTTTCATATCCTTCTACCAATTCTTTTCTTTCTGGCGGGACTTCAGGGCTGCCGCCTTCTTCTGATCTACCTTTTCCTGGGTCTGCTTTTCCTTTTGCTGGATGGCCTGCAACATCTGCTGGGCCTGCTGAGGAGAAATCTGGGGCTGCTGACCGTCCTGCCCACCGCCATCCTGTTTCTGGTCCTGATCCCGGTTCTGGTTTTGATCCTGATTTTGATCTTGATTCTGGTTCTGGTCCTGGTTTTGATCCTGGTTTTGATCCTGATTCTGGTCCTGATCCTGGTCCTGATCCTGGTTCTGATCCTGGTTCTGATCCTGGTTCTGGTCCTGGTTCTGCTGCTCCATCAGTTTATTGCGGGCATAGATGTAATTCTCCTTGGCCGCCAGGTCCCCGGGGGTTCTGACAAGGCACTCCTTGAACGCATCCACCGCCGCCTGCCAGTCTTCCTGGGCTATGGCCACATCGCCCAGATTGAAGTAATAATCCGGGGCGAAAGCCTCTTGCTGAGCGCTTTCCTTTACGCCGTCCAGCATTTTCCGGGCATTCTCCATGTCTTTTTCCCGGTACAGGGTATTGGCCAGGTTATAGACGGCCGCCACCGAAGTGGAGTCCTGCACCAAAGCCTTCCGATAGCTCAGGTCGGCCTGGGCAAAGTCCCCTTTGCGGAACTGGCGGTTCCCCCGGCGAAGGTCTCCCTTCTGCGCAAAAGCGCTTAAACAGCAGAAGGACAGCAGTATTACCAAACATTTTTTCATCGCTCGAACAGTTTCCGGCGGGGCTTGCGCTCGCCAATGAGCATTTCAATCACAAACAGCAGCAGGGCGATCCCGAAGAAGTACATGTACTGCTCGTCGTATTCCTCGAACACGATACTGCCCAATTCCTCGTCTTCCATGCGGCGGATGTCCTGGACGATGGGGTTCAGGCCGAACTCCTCGTTCCCGGCATGGATGTAGGCGCCGCCACCGGCCCGGGCGATGTCCCGGAGGGTTTTCTCGTCCAGGCGGCTCACGACGATCTCTCCCTGGGAATCCCTGAGGAGGCTTCCGTCCACCGGGATAGGCTGACCCTCGGCCGAGCCCACGCCGATCGTGTACACCTTGATCCCTACCTCCGCCGCCAGTTTGGCAGCCTCTACGGGATCGTCCTCGTGGTTTTCACCGTCAGAGATCACCACGATCACGCGGCTTTTCTCACTCTGCGCGCTGAAGCTCTTGATACTGAGCCGGATGGCATCGCCGATGGCCGTTCCCTGAACCGGAATGGAACCGGTGTCTATCGACCCCAGGAACATCTTGGCGCTGACATAGTCGGTGGTCACCGGAAGCTGCACGAAAGAGGTGCCGGCAAAGATGACCAGGCCTATCCGGTCTTCCTGCAGCAGGTCCGTGAGCCGGGAGATAGCCAGTTTGGCCCTTTCCAGCCGATTGGGAGAATAATCTTCCGCCAGCATGGAATTGGAAACGTCCAGCGCCACAATGATTTCCGCTCCCCGGGTGGTGCGCTCGGAGAGTTTGGCGCCGGTCTGCGGCCGGGCCAGACCCACCACGAAGAAGAAGAACGCCAGGCAGAAGAGCACCATCCGCACCCAGCCCTTGGAGCGGGAACGGGAAGGCATCAGCGCCTCTACCAGCTCCCTGTCGCCGAAGGCCTCCACCCGGCGGCGCCGGAAGTAGCGCAACAGGCCGTACCCCAGCAGGAAGACCGGGATCAGCAGCAACAGGTACAAAAACTTATAGTCGGCAAACATCAACATCACGGCATCCTCCTCAATAATGCGCCGATCAGCAGCTCCAACAGCAGGCACAGGAGCGCCGCGACCGCATATCCTTTATACAAATCCTTATAGACCGGGAACGAGTCCACCGTGGTGCGGGTCTTCTCCATCTGGCCGATCTCCGCGTAAATCTCACTCAGTTTGGTGTTGTCCGTCGCCCGGAAATAGCGTCCGCCGGTGTTGTCGGCAATGTTTTTCAGCAGCGGCTCGTCAATCTCCACCGGAACGTTCCGGAGCTCGATTCCCCAGGGCGTCTGCATCGGGTAAGGAGCCTCTCCGTTGGCGCCTACGCCAATCGTATAGACCCGGATCCCGTAGGTTTTGGCAATGTCGGAAGCCATGCCGGGGTCTATCTCGCCCATGTTGTTCACGCCGTCGGTGAGCAGGATCACCACGCGGCTCTTGGCATCCGAATCCTTCATGCGGGCCACGGCGGTGGCCAGTCCGTTGCCGATCGCCGTACCGTCCTCGATCAGGTCTGTCTGCACCTCTTTCATCAGGTTGATCAGGGTGGCCCGGTCGGTGGTAAGGGGACACTGGGTATAACTTTCGCCGGCAAACACCACGATTCCCATGCGGTCGCTGGGACGCTGGGCGATAAACTCGATGGCGATGTCCTTGGCCGCGCTCAGGCGGTCCGGCTGGAAATCCCTGGCCAGCATACTGGTAGAGACGTCCATGGCGAACACGATGTCGATGCCCTCCGTATCTACCCTTTCCATCTGGGTGGAGCTTCTGGGCCGGGCGATGGCCACGATAATCAGGGAAAGGGCCGCCGTCCTGAGGACGAAGGGAACGTGCCGCAGCCAGTTCAGGATGCCGGACCCGCCGGCAGCCCACTCGTCCAGCGAAGACACGCGGAGATGGGGTCTGCGGTCCCGGATCTCTATCCACAGGTAACGCAGGACCAGCAATGCGGGAACGGCCAACAGCCAGAGCAGATGTGGATACTCAAAAAACATACGCTATTCCTCCTCCTGTTTCCCTTCCTTTTGTTTTTCGTCGGCCTCCAGCTGGCTCTGGTAGGTAGTGGTCACAAAGCGCACCGCGCCGGGAAGCACCTTGGCGTTGTCCTCGTCGGAGGCGGTGAACTTGGCGAACTTCACAAAGTCGGCACGCTCGAACAGGTCTTTCATTTCCTGGTAAAGGTCTGCCGGGATATCCTTGGCATCCTTAAGGGCATAAAAGAGCTCTGCCGTGGTCATTTCCAGGGCGCCCACCCCGAAACGGGACGCGATATACTCGCGGAGCGTGTCTGTCACCCCGGAGTAGAAGGACTTCTGCTTTTCAGGCGCCCAGAATTTGTCCGAGCGGAAGGCGTCCAGCTTGCGCAGGGCCCTGATATGGGCCGGTTCCGCATCCGCTTTTTCCTCCGCCGCTTTCCGGTGCCGAAGCACCGCCCGCACCAGCAGATACACCAGGGCGGCGAAAAGCAGCACGCCCAGCACCCAGGGGAACACCTCCCCGAACGTATAGGGGAACTTGACCTGGGGCTTGATGTCGTTGGGCTGGAAAGTCTCCATGTCAACGGGGAGTTCTTTTACCTCCAGCGGTTCGCCGGCGCGGAAAACCAGCGTATCTCCGTTCAGGAGCACGGGAATGTCCGGAAGCTCGTAACTGCCGCCCATGAAAGCGGCCAGCACCAGGGAGGCCCGGATATCGTATCGGGCGGGGCTTTCCTTGCGCCCGCTCACCCGGGTGGAGTCCAGTTGCCAGCTGCCCACAATCTCCAGCGGACTGTCCTGCTCCGGCTTCAGTTCCGGCAGGGCCAGCGGAGTGTTTTCCTTCACGTCCTTGAGCACCACCCCGTAGCGGAGCTGGTCTGCGATGAGTACGGAATCCCGTTTCTGGAGCGGCTCCAGAAACGTTTCTCCCGCATCTACGCGCCTGCCCTGGGCAAAGAGCGCCGCCGGCAGCAGCAAGGCCGATATCATCAGTTTCAATCTCATCTTCTGTGGAATAAAGCCATTAAGCCCCGTACATAATCTTCCTGCGTGCCGATGTCCACCCGGTCCACCTGGTAGCGGAGCAGCACCTTGTCGGCCTGACGGGTGGCATTCCTGTACCACTCCCCGTAGGCGCTGCGCACCTTCCTGGAAGCCGTGTTCACCCAGCGGGAAGCGCCGGTCTCCGCATCTTTCGCATGCACCAGCCCCACGTTGGGAAGGGCCTTCTCCCGCGGATCGCTCACACGGATCACGGACAGGTCGTGCCGGTTCACGGCCACCTTCATGGCCTCTTCATAGCGCGGCGTGCCGTCGGGATTCACATCCAACATATCGGACAGGATGAACGCCGTACACTTTTTCTTGATGGCGTTGGTCAGGTAGCGGAGCGCCTCCCCGACATCCGTGCCGTCGTGGCGGGGTTCATATTCCAGGATTTCCCGGATAATGTGCAGGAAATGGGTGCGCCCCTTTGCCGGCGGAATAAACTTCTCCACCGTGTCGCTGAACAGGATGCAGCCCACTTTGTCGTTATTCAGGATGGCCGAAAAGGCCAGGGTGGCGGCAATCTCCGCAATCTGCTCCCGTTTGGTCTTCACCTGCGTTCCAAAAAGGCCGGACCGGGAAATGTCCACCAGCAGCACCACGGTAAGTTCCCGCTCTTCCTCGAACACCTTCACGTAAGGAGCGTTCATGCGGGCGGTCACATTCCAGTCCATGTTGCGCACATCGTCCCCCCACTGATACTCCCGCACCTCGCTGAAAGCCATTCCCCGCCCTTTAAAGGCGGAGTGGTACTCTCCGGCGAAGATCTGGTGACTCAGCGCCTTGGTCTTGATCTCTATCTTCCGGACCTTCTTTATTAACTCTTCTGGTGTCATAAGTCTCAATGAAGTTCCTCACAAGTCGCTCTGCAGAGCGACCGGCCGGAGGCCGCGGGGGATAATAGGGGGCAGGGCCCCCTCAAACAAAGTCTGTGCGTAAGCCTGCGCTACGGGACTACTACCGCGTTGATGATCTTCTCGATAATCTGTTCCGGCGTGACATTCTCCGCCTCCGCCTCATAGGTGAGGCCGATACGGTGGCGGAGCACTTCGTTGCATACCGCACGCACGTCTTCCGGGATCACGTAGCCGCGGCGCTTGATGAAGGCGTAGGCTTTGGACGCGAGCGAAAGGGAGATGCTGGCACGCGGGGAGGCGCCGTAGGAGATAAAGCTCTTAAGCTCCTGCAGGCCATATTCTTCCGGCGTACGGCTGGCATAGACGATATCTACGATGTAACGCTCTATCTTTTCGTCCATATATACGTCGCGAACCACTTCCCGCGCCCGGATGATGTCTTCCGGTTTCACCACGGCCTGGGCCTTGGGGAATTCCCCGGCATTGTTCATCCGGATAATCTGCTTTTCCTCCTCTTTCTTGGGGTAAGAGACCACCACCTTGAGCATGAAACGGTCTACCTGGGCTTCCGGCAGCGGATAAGTGCCTTCCTGCTCGATCGGGTTCTGGGTGGCCATCACCAGGAACGGCTCCGGCAGTTTGTATGTATTCTCGCCGATAGTCACCTGCTTTTCCTGCATGGCTTCCAGCAGGGCGCTCTGCACCTTGGCCGGGGAACGGTTGATTTCATCGGCCAGTACGAAGTTGGCGAAGATGGGGCCTTTGTGCACCTCGAATTCTTCCCGCTTCTGGGAATAGACCAGGGTGCCCACCACGTCTGCGGGCAGCAGGTCCGGGGTGAACTGGATACGGCTGAATTTGGCATCCACCGCCTGGGCCAGCGTGTTGATGGCCAGGGTCTTGGCCAGACCAGGAACACCCTCCAGCAGGATATGCCCACCGGAGAGCAGGCCGATGAGCAGGTTGTCTATCAGATGCTTCTGCCCCACAATCACTTTGCCCATTTCCAGGGACAGCAGGTCCACGAAGGAACTTTCTTTCTGGATTCGCTCGTTTAATTCACGGATGTTTACGCTTTCCATATAAATTGTTACATTTGCATATGCGTTATTCTCTTTGCCTCTCATACGACGGCTCCGCTTTCTGCGGCTGGCAGATCCAGCCCAACGCCCCGTCCGTACAAGCAAGCCTGGAGGCCACCCTGTCCCGCCTGCTGGGCCGCCCCGTGGCGGTTACCGGCGCCGGCCGGACAGACACTGCCGTGAACGCCGTGAACTATATCGCTCACTTTGACACGGACAGCCCCCTGCCCTTCGGGCAATCGGATTTATGCTACAAATTAAATGCCATGTTACCCCGCTCGGTAGTGGTTCACAGCGTCACTCCCGCAGCCGAAGATTTCCACGCCCGGTTCAGCGCCCGCCGTCGGGAATACACCTATTTCATTCACAGGCAGAAAGACCCTTTCGTGGCCCCCTGGTCGTGGCAGTGCGGCTATCCGGAGTTGGATTTCGAGGCCATGAACCGCGCCTGCTCCCACCTTCTGGGCACCCACGACTTCTCCTGCTTCGAGAAAACCGGCGGCGACAACAAAACCTCCGTCTGCACCGTCATGGACGCCTTCTGGAAGCCCTATGTCCCCTCCCACCTGCAGGTGATGGGCGGAGAAGGTGAATACTGGTATTTCCGGATTGCGGCAGACCGCTTCCTCCGGAACATGGTCCGGGCAACGGTGGGATCGCTCATCGAGGTGGGCCGGGGCAAACACGCCCCGGAGTGGATAGCGGAACTCATCGCCCACGGCACGCGGGGAGACGCCGGAGAATCCGTCCCCGGCCACGCCCTTTTCCTGAACCAAGTCCTCTACTAATAAATTATAGTATTTATCGGCACTTTTTTGTATCTTTGCAGTTTGAACCGATAATAATAATTTTTAAAAGATATGATTTCCCTTCTTCTTCAGTCCGACACGCTGGGAGCCGCCCTCCAGGAGGCCGCAAGCGCCGTGGAAACCGCCGCCCCCGCCGTGCAGCAGCCCACCCAGATGAACGAGAGCCTTTTCTCCATGTTCACCATGGGCGGCCCGCTGATGTGGGTCCTGCTTGCCCTGAGCATCCTCGCCATTTACATCATCGGCCGCAAATGGTGGATGATAGACCATGCCTCCAAGATAGACCCCAATTTCATGAACGACATCCGCGACTACATGAATGACGGCAAAACCAAGAGCGCCGTCACCCTGTGCCGCAAGTTCGACAACCCGGTGGCCCGCATGATCGAGACCGGCATCCACCGCATGGGCCGTCCCATGTCAGATATCCAAAGCGCCATCGAGAATATCGGCAACGTGGAAGTGGCCCGCCTGGAGAAGGGACTCCCCATCCTGGCCACCATCGCCGGCGGCGCTCCCATGATCGGATTCCTGGGCACCGTGATGGGTATGGTGCAGGCCTTCTTCAACATGTCCAAGGCCGGCAACAACATAGACATCACCCTCCTCAGCGACGGTATCTACACCGCCATGCTCACCACCGTGGGCGGCCTCATCGTGGGCATCATCGCCTACTTCGGCTACAACTGGCTCACCTCCAAGGTTTCCAACCTTGTGTACAAGATGGAAAGCTCCACCCTGGAATTCATCGACATCGTCCTCAACGAACCCGGCGAAGAATAGTCTTATGGCACTCAAGCGAAACACCAAGGTGGACCCGACGTTCTCGGTATCCAGCATGACGGATATCGTGTTCCTGCTGCTGATCTTCTTCCTGGTCACCTCCACGCTCATCAACCCCAACGCCCTTAAGCTCCTGCTTCCGAGGAGCACCGGGCAGGTGAACGCCAAGGCCACCGTGAGCGTAAGCATCAAGGACTGGGGCAACGACACCTACACCTACCATGTGAACGGGGACCAAGATCCCCTCTCCTACGAGGCCGTGGAAGATGAACTGATCGGCCTGCTGTCGCAGGAAGAAGACCCCACTTTCTCCATTTTCTCGGACGAGAGCGTCCCCGTGGGAGAAGTGGTACAGATTATGAATATAGCCAAGCGGAATCACTACAAGGTGATCCTGGCCACCCAACCCGAATAAACAGCCATGCAGCCTTACCAGAGAACCAGAGAGCAGCGGGATAAGAACGCCAACGTGACCGGTATCGCCGTCACGGTGGCGGTGCATGCCCTGGCCCTGGTAATCTGCCTCACCACCGGGTTCAGCTACCTGGATCCGCCCCCGCCGGAGCGCACTTCCCTGGTAATCGAGTTCGAGGAAGAGACGGTCCCCGAAAAGCCCATCCCCGCCCAGGCCGGCCGGGAGCCGCAGTCCCAGCAGGTAGACCTTACCCGTCCTGTGGAACTGGTCCAGCAGGCCGAATCCCCCACGGTGAGCGACAGGCCCAACACCACCCCCGCCACCAAGCCGGACCCGCACGGAGACGTGGAAGTGCCCACCCCCAAGCAGGAAGAGCCCAAACTGGATCCCCGGGCTTCCTTCCCCGGCATGAGCACCCAGGACAATACCGCCACCACCCCGCACAGCGCCTCCGAGGCCTCGGAAGGCTTCAAGGCCGGACAGCCGGACGGCAATGCCCAGACGGGCAAGACCGAGGGCAGCGCCAATGCCCACCTGCAGGGACGCACGGTGCTGGGAACCCTTCCCAAACCGTCCTATTCGGCCCAGGCGGAAGGGCGCGTAGTGGTCCAGATCAAGGTGAACCAGTACGGCGAGGTGACCGACGCCATTCCCGGCGTAGAGGGCACCACCGTAACGGATAAAAACCTGTGGAACGCCGCCCGCAACGCTGCGCTCAAGGCGCATTTCAACCAGAAGGCAGATGCCCCGGCCGTACAGCTGGGCACCATCACCTATATATTCAAGCTCAAATAACGACGTGAGTCGCATGTATAATTCTTAACAAGCCCGTGAGGGTCAAGTTTTTATGGAAGACATCAAAAAAGGTACGAGAAAACGTATCACCAGAAGGCCCGCAGAAGGCCACGCAGAAAAAGTAGATTATTCAACCAGCCGCAGTTTCGATTCCGGCGAGCGTCCCGCCCGCCGTGCCTACACCCCCCGCCCGGAGGGTGGCCGCCGCAGCGAAGGCGGATATCGCAGCGAAGGCGGATACCACCACGGCGAGGGTGGCCGCCACAGTGAAGGCGGTTTCCGGAATGAGGGCAGCTATAAGCCGCACCGTTTCTCCGGGGAAGGCCGGCCGGCAGAAGGCGGACATCGTCCTGAAGGCGGTCCGCGCAAGAGTTACGGCGCCAAGGGTGCCGCCGGCAGCCGCACCGCTAACCGCAGCGGCTATGGAAAGCCCTCTTTCGGCAAGTCCGCCCCCAAGCGCAACCAGGCCGACGAAGGGATGAACGCCATGCTCCGCCGCAAGCCCCAGGTGAACGGCCGCTACAGCGACGACGACACCGTCAAAACCGAAATCCAGGAGGTTGTGCGCCTGAATAAATTCATCGCGAACTCCGGCGTGTGCTCCCGCAGGGAGGCCGACACCTTCATCCAAAGCGGCGTTGTCACCGTAAACGGAGAAGTGGTTACGGAGCTGGGCACCAAAGTGAACGTGCTCACGGACGACATCCGCTTCAACGGAGAGCGTCTCAAAGGCGAGGAAAAAGTGTATATCGTGATGAACAAGCCCAAAGGCTATGTCACCACAGCCAGCGACCCCCACGCGGAGAAAACCGTGATGGACCTGCTGAAAGGCTGCCCCACCCGCGTATTCCCGGTAGGCCGCCTGGACAAGAACACCACCGGCGTGCTCATGTTCACCAACGACGGGGAGATGGCCGAACACCTCACCCACCCTTCCTACAATAAAAAGAAGATTTACCAGGTAGTCCTGGACGCTCCCCTCTCGGAGGAAGACAAGGCCAAGATCCTGGAAGGGATCGAGCTCAACGACGGCGTGGTGGCGGCCGATGAACTGGAGTACATCGACGCCCACGACCACCGTCAGCTGGGCATCGAGATCCACTCCGGGAAAAACCGCATCGTGCGCCGCATCTTCGAGTCGCTGGGCTACGAAGTCCGCGCCCTGGACCGCGTGTATTTCGCCGGCCTCACCAAGAAAGGGCTCAAAAAGAGCGACTGGCGCTACCTCACGGAGGGCGAAGTGAATATCCTTAAGATGGGAGCATACGTATAATGGCACACAGGGCTGGTTTTGTCAATATCATCGGCAATCCGAACGTGGGCAAATCCACGCTCATGAATGCACTGGTGGGCGAAAAGCTTTCCATCGTCACCGCCAAGGCCCAGACCACCCGGCACCGGATCATGGGCATCGTGAGCGGGGAAGACTACCAGATCGTGTACTCCGACACGCCGGGCATCCTGAAGCCCAGCTATCGGCTCCAGCAGAACATGCTCAGCTTCGTAGACACCGCCATCGGCGACGCGGACATCATCCTGTATGTGACCGACACCGTGGAAAAGGCCGACAAAAACGACGCCTATATAGCCAAGCTCCAGAAACTGGAGTGCCCGGTGATCCTGGTCATCAACAAGATCGACCTCTCTTCCCAGGAAAAGGTGGTGGAACTGATGCAGTGGTGGAAAGAGCAGTTGCCCAAAGCCCTGATCATCCCGGCATCGGCCCAGGAGAAATTCAATCTGGAAAGCATCCTGGAGGCGGTTTCTTCCCGCCTGCCGGAAGCGCCGGCCTGGTTCGACAAAGAGCAGTTCACGGACAAGAACCTCCGTTTCTTCGCCTCCGAGATCCTGCGGGAGAAGATTTTCCTGAACTACAGCGAGGAAATCCCCTACAGCTGCCAGGTAGAGATCGAGGCCTTCCACGAAGGGGAAGACCGCTACGAGATCAGCGCCGTCATCTATGTGATGCGGGATTCGCAGAAAGGGATCATCATCGGAAAAGGCGGAAAAATGCTCAAGAAAGTGGGCACCGAGGCTCGCCTGGACATGGAAGATTTCTTCCAGAAAAAAGTTTTTTTGAGTACATTTGTGAAAGTGGACCCCGACTGGCGCGAGAACCGCAAGGAACTCCGCCGCTTCGGGTATGAGTTTTAAGCGAGAAAAACACTATGGCAGAGGATTGGGAAGAAATTGACAATCAGGAAGAACCCGAAGAAGAATTGGGAGAGGATGCCGTTGCGTCCGGGAAATTTGACCGCCTGCTGGGCAGCGACAGCCGGAAATACAAGCTTTCCGGCATGTTCAAGGACTGGTATCTGGACTACGCCTCCTATACCATCCTGGACCGTGCCGTTCCGCATATCGTAGACGGGTTCAAGCCCGTGCAACGCCGCGTGCTGCATACCATGTTCACCATGGACGACGGCCGCTACACCAAGGTGGCCAACATCGTGGGCCAGGCCATGCAGTACCATCCCCACGGCGACGCCTCTATCCTGGGCGCCCTGGTCACGCTGGGGCAGAAAGGCCTCCTGATCGACTGCCAGGGAAACTGGGGCAACATTCTCACGGGAGACTCCAACGCCGCCCCCCGATACATCGAGGCCCGGCTTTCCAAATTTGCCAAAGAGGTGGTCTTCGACCCCAAAGTCACCCCCTGGATGACCTCCTACGACGGCCGCAACCAGGAGCCCACGGAACTGCCCGTCCGCTTCCCGCTGCTGCTGGCCCAGGGCACGGAGGGTATCGCCGCCGGCCTTTCCTCCAAGATCCTCCCCCACAACTTCAACGAGCTCATAGACGCCTCCATCGCCATCCTCCGCTCCCAGCCCTACACCCTGCTGCCGGACTTCCCCACCGGCGGCATCGCCGACTGTTCCAAGTACAACCAGGGCAAGCGCGGCGGCATGGTCAAGGTGCGGGCCCGGATCAACAAGGTAGACAAGTCCACCATCACCATCACGGAGATCCCCTACGGGAAAACCTCCCACGCCATTATCGACAGCATCCTCAAGGCAAAGGACAAGAAGAAGATCAATATCAAGAAGATAGAAGACATGACCACCGACAAGGTGGAGATTGTGATCCATCTTCCCGCCGATGTCTCCCCGGACAAAACCATCGACGCCCTGTATGCCTTCACCGAATGCGAGACCAAGATCGCGCCCAATGCCTGCGTCATCCGGGAAAACAAGCCGGTATTCCTTACCGTGAACGAAATCCTGGAATACGACACCTGGCACACCCGCGACATCCTGGAGGCAGAGCTGAACGTGAAACTGGGAGAACTGGAAGACGACTGGCACTACAGCTCCCTGGAGCGCATCTTCTTCGAGAACCGCATTTATAAGGTGCTGGAACAGAACCAGCTCAGCTGGGAAGAGCAGCTGCAGGACGTCCTGAGCCAGATGCTCCAGTACCAGGACCTGCTGCACAGGCCCATCACCATGGAGGATATCCTGAAGCTGGTAGAGAAACCGGTGCGGAAGATCTCCAAGTTCGACACCAAAGCCCTGGACGAGAAAATCTACGCCATCGAAGACCAGATGAAAGACATCCGGGACAAGCTTTCCCGCATGACAGATGTCACCATCGAGTGGTTCCAGGGCCTGAAGAAAAAATACGGAAAGGCCTGGCCCCGGCTCACGGAAATCTCCTCGCTGGAAAACATTACGGTTACCAAAGTGGTCTCCAACAACGCCAAGCTCTACGCCAACCTGGCAGAGGGCTTTGTGGGAATCGGCCTCAAGCGGGACGACGGCGGCGAGTTTGTCAGCGAATGCTCGGACCTGAGCGAGATCATCGTCATCGGCCGGGACGGCAAATACCGGGTGACCAAGGTAAGCGACAAAGCCTTCTTCGGGAAAGACCTCCTTTACGCCGGTGTTTTCAACCGGGGAGACGAGCGCACCATTTACAACGTGATTTACCGGGAAGGGAAAGGCCCGGCCTATTATGCCAAACGCTTCGCCATCACCTCCATTACCCGGGATAAGGATTACGACATCACCACCGGGGCGGAGGGCTCCAAGATTCTCTGGTTCACGGTGAACCACAACGGAGAGGCAGAGACGGTTCGGATCAGCCTGCGCCCCAAGAAAGGGCTCAAGAAATCCCAGCTGGAATGGGATTTCGCCGCCCTCGCCATCAAGGGGAAAGCGTCGCGCGGCAACCTGGTCACCAAAAACCCCATCGCCCGTATCCAACTTAAATCCAAAGGCATCACCACCCTGGAGGGGAAAGACATCTGGTACGACCCTGATATCCAGCGCCTGAACGAAGACGGCCGCGGCACGCACCTGGGCAAATTCTCCGGACAAGACCGCGTGCTGGCCATCTTTGCCGACGGCTCCTATTACACCACCACCTACGACCTGGTGAACAAGTACCAGGGCGATGTCGTGCGGATAGAAAAATTCGATCCCGGCCGGGTGTACACGGTCCTGTACTGGGACAACGCGGCCAAAGCCTTCTATGTGAAGCGCTTCAGCTTCACCGAAAGCAACAACTCCCCGCTGCTGTTCATCTCCGACGCCCGGGGCTCCAAACTGGTGGACATTTCCTCCGACCTGCACCCTCAGGTGGTCATGACCTTCGGCGGAAAGTTCGAGCATCGGGAACCGGAAACACTTGACGCAGAGGAATTCATCGCCAAGAAAGGACTCACGGCCAAGGGCAAGAAGTGCTCCCCGTACGACCTCAAAACCGTCGAATTCGGAGAGCCGCTCCATAAACCGGAAGACGACGCAGAACCCGCCCCGGAACCGGAGCCCATGGATGTGGATATCGAAGATGATTTCCCGGAAGAGACGCCCGGCGCCGGAACGCCCATCGAGCAAACCGGCCAGTCGTCGGCCTTGCTCAAGCCCCAGGACCCGTCGGACGGCCAAAACCCGGACGACAACGGGGCGGTAGATTTCTCGGACTGGGAACCCACCCTGTTCTAGCCCCCCGTTTCGTGGCCTTTCGCGGTTCCTTGCACCAAGGCCGCCTCATTACGCATTTTTGACCATTTTCGCGTAACACCGTGTACCCCCGGTACAGGTTGTTACGCGAAAAATGCCGAAAATGCGTTATAGGGTTGACGTTAGAACGGGAGGCGGAAGAGAGCGCGCTTAGATCAGGTCTTCCCGCTCGCGGATGTCTTTGAGGCGGAGCTGGATGGTAGAGGAACCGCGGTAGAAGTTTTCCACGATGGAATAGCAGATGTCGATCGGGTTGCCGGCCTTGATGTAGTCGTAATAGTCGGCCATGTTAAAGCCGATGGCGGCAATCTGGCGATAGGGCTGGCTTTCCTGCATCAGGTCCAGTTTCAGGTGCACGCCGCCGGCGCCCACCTTGCGGCCATTACCGGCGTCATAGACGTCCTCTGTGAGGAAGACCGGATTGCTGTTTCCAGGGCCGAAGGGCTGGAACTGCTTGAGGATACGGGTAAATTTGGGCGTTATCTGGGAGAAGTCCAGATAACCGTCTATCTCCACGACGGGCGTGAGTTCTTCCCGGGTGATATTCCCCGAAACAAAGCGGTTCATCCGGCGGCAGAACTCTTCCAGGTTCTCCTCCTTCATGGTGAGCCCGGCCGCGTACACATGACCTCCGAAGTTCTCCAGCAGGTCTGCGCAGCTTTCGATGGACGCGTAAAGGTCGAATCCCTGCACGCTGCGGGCGCTTCCGGTTACAAAGCCGTTGCTCTTGGTGAGCACGACGGTGGGCTTGTAATAGGCTTCTACCAGGCGGGATGCGACAATGCCCACTACACCCTTGTTCCAGGTGGGATTATAGACGATGGTGACATTTTCCGTTTCCAGGGCATTCCCGCTGCGGACCATTTCCAGCGCCTCCTGGGTGATTTCCCGGTCGATGGATTTGCGCTCGTTGTTGCTGTCGTTGATCTGTTCCCCGATCCGGAAGGCGGTTTGGTCGTCGGTTGCCGTGAGCAGCTCCACGGCCATCCGCCCGCTTTCCATCCGGCCGGCGGCATTGATACGCGGGCCGATCTTGAAGACGATATCGTCGATATTGATGTGCCCGGGCTCCAGCTTGGCCAGATTGATCATGGCCAGCAGTCCTTTCCGGGGATTCTCGTTCAGGCGCTTGAGGCCGAAATGGGCCAGGATGCGGTTCTCTCCGGTCATGGACACCAGGTCCGACGCGATGGACACGACCTGCAAATCCAGCAGCGGAGAAAGCAGTTCCGGATCCAGGTCGTACTTTTTGACGTATCCCTGGGCCAGCTTGAAGCCGACGCCGCAGCCGCACAAATCGTCGAAGGGATAATGGCAGTCTTCCCGCTTGGGGTCCAGGACGGCCACGGCAGCCGGAAGTTCGTTTTCCGGCAGGTGATGGTCGCAGATGATGACCTCGATGCCCTTTCCGCGAGCATACTCCACCTTGTCGATGGCCTTGATGCCGCAGTCCAGGGTGATCACCAACTGGACGCCGTTGTCAGAAGCCCAGTCCAAACCCTTGTAAGACAGGCCGTAACCTTCGTCGTAGCGGTCCGGGATGTAAAAATCTACCAGGTGGGTGAACCGGCGGATGAACGAGTACACCAGGGCCACGGCGGTGGTCCCGTCCACATCGTAATCTCCGTAAACCAGGATTTTCTCCCCTTTGACAATAGCTTGATGGACGCGCTCCACGGCTTTGTCCATGTCGGCCATAAGGAAGGGGTCGTGGAGGTCTTCCAGGCGGGGGCGGAAGAAGCTTCTGGCCTGCTCGAATGTCTCTACTCCTCTCTGGACCAACAAATTAGCAAGAACCCGGTCTATGCCGAGTTCCGTAGCCAACTGCGCCGCTTTCTCCGGATCCGCAGCCGGTTTCACTGTCCATTTTCGGTCCGAAATGCCCATAATCGTACAAATTTAGCAAATTCCGGGCGCAAAAACAATAGCTTTATAAACAGTCTATGATAATCTCGTCGGCAATTTCCTGGGGAGACAGGGTGTCGGTGTCCAGGCAGATGTGTGCGGCTTTTTGGTAAAAGGGATCCCGTTCCTGCAGCAGCTGAGAGAGGTCTCCCTTGGCCAGTGGCCGGCCTTCCCGCTGCCCTTCCAGATGCTGTAAAATGGTCTCCAATGTGGCCTGGAGATAGATGCAAAGCGTTTTCTCCTGCAACAGGTCCGCCGCTCCGGGGATGCACGCCGTACCACCTCCCAGCGAGAGGACCGCCGTGTTTTCGGCATATTTGTCCACGGTCTCTTCCAGCGCTTTTTTCTCCAGCCGGCGGAATTCTTTCTCGCCTTGCCCGGCAAATATCTCCGGAATGCTTTTTCCGGCCTTTTTCACAATTTGTTCGTCCAAGTCGATAAACGGGCATCCCAGGGCATCGGCCACGATCTTTCCCACCGTGGTCTTGCCGCTTCCCATGAATCCTGTCAGTGCAATGAGCATATCCGCTTGCTTTGGTCGGTACAAAGATACGCCAAACTCTCTTTCCAGACAAGGCCTCTCTGCCGCACAGGTACTTCCAATTACGCATTATCGGCCAAAAACGCGTAACAACCTGTACCGGGGGTACACGGCGTTACGCGAAAATGGTCAAAAATGCGTAACAAGCCGCCCCGATACAGGCACGGGGGCGGAACAATAGCAAAAGCTGAGGCTAGATGCCGTGGATGGGGATGCCGTCGCGGAGCTGGTCGTCGCCCTCCGGTTCGTTGAAGGGCTGCAGGAAAGGGTTGGTCTGGCCTTCGCGGGCAACGCTGGTGGGGCCGCCGTGGCCGGGGATCACATCGGTCTCTCCGGGGAGCGTCAGTATCTTTTTCAGGATGGAATCCATGAGCACGTCATAGTCCCCGCCCACCAGGTCTGTCCGGCCGATGCTGCCGGCAAACAACGTGTCTCCGCTCAGGAGGAGATTGTTTTCCCGTGACCAGAAACAGACGCCGCCGGGCGTGTGGCCGGGCGTGTGGAGCACCGTCCAGTCCGTACCGCCGGCATGAAGCGTCCCCCCGTCGGCGATATCCACCGTAGGGAAATTATGCCTGAGGGACTTGAACGACTGCATGCCCTTGAACACGGAAGCGCCGTCCAGCATGATCTGCTTGTCCAGGGGGTGCATGTAAACCGGGATATCGTACAGTTTCAGCAGTGCCTCTACGCCCCAGACGTGGTCGAAATGGCCGTGTGTGAGGAGGATAGCTTCCGGAACCAGCTTATTGCTTTCCAGGTAATCGGTAAGCTCTTTCACCCCTTCCTCGGAGGACATGCCGGGATCTGCGATGGCGCACGCGGGGCCGTCTCCGGTCCAGAGGACCACACAATTGGTGCCCAAGGGGTTGAATTGGAATATGCGGGTATGGAGCATGGCGGGTCTAAAATTAGATTGCAAATTTACGATTATTTTGCCAACTTTGTAGAATCAAGCACAAAATGTATGCACATCGGAATCGCAGGTAATATCGGCAGCGGAAAAACCACGCTGACCACCATGCTCGCCCGTCACTACGGCTGGACCCCGAAATTCGAGTCCGTCACATACAACCCCTACCTGGCCGACTATTATAAAGACATCAAGCGCTGGTCCTTCGCCCTGGAAATGTACTTCCTGCAGCAGCGCCTGCACGATGTCCTGGAAATTTCCAAATCCAAAGACGTGATCATCCAGGACCGGACCCTGTTCGAAGGCGTGCACATTTTCGTCGCCAACAACTACGCCCAGGGCAACCTTTCAGAGCGGGATTACAACACCTACATGGACACCTTCAACGTCATGATGTCGGTAGTGAAGGAGCCGGACCTGATGATCTATCTCCGCTCCAGCATAGAGCACCTGGTATACCAGATCCAAAAGCGCGGGCGGGACTACGAGCAGTCCATCTCCATCGAGTACCTCTCCGGCCTGAACGAGCGCTACGAAAAATGGATCGCCTCCTACAAGGGCCGGCTCATCATCGTGGAGGCCGACCAACTGGATTTCCTGAACCGGCCGGAAGACTTCGCCTCCATCACGGACCGGATAGACGCAGAGTTGTACGGTTTGTTTTAATTGCTTATCTTTGTAAATTAAATATAGTAACTATGCATATCGCAATAGCAGGTAATATCGGCAGCGGCAAGACCACCCTCACCAAGATGCTCGCCGCCCATTACGGCTGGACGCCCAAGTTCGAGTCTGTAGATTTCAACCCCTACCTGGCCGATTTTTACGAAGACATGGAGCGCTGGTCGTTCAACCTCCAGATTTATTTCCTGAACAAGCGCTTCCAGGACGTGGTGGAAATCTCCAAACACCAGGACGTGATTATCCAGGACCGCACCATCTACGAGGATGCACGCATTTTCGCCCCCAACCTGCACGCGATGGGACTCATGTCCACGCGGGACTTCGAAAACTACAGCGACCTGTTCGACCTCATGATGTCGCTGGTGAACCCGCCGGACCTGATGATCTACCTGAGAAGTTCCATCCCCAACCTCATCGCCCAGATCCAGAAGCGCGGCCGCGAGTACGAGCGCTCCATCCGCATCGACTACATCACCGGCCTGAACCAGCGCTACGAAGACTGGATCCAGAACTACAAGTCCCGCCTCTTGATCGTAGATGTGGACAAAATCAAATTCGAGAACAAACCGGAAGATTTCCAATACATCACAGACAAGATTGACGCAGAGCTGTACGGGCTCTTCCCGTCCGAACAATAAAAGAAAGACTATGGAAAGACCTACTATCATTGATTTCGTAGAAAAATACACCCACCAATTCGCAGACCACGTTTATCTCCGCGAGAAAGTGGACGGCGTCTGGAAGGAAATCACCCAGGAGCAAACCCGCCAGGAAGCCTACCGGATCGGTGCCGGCCTGATGTCCCTGGGCCTCAAGAAAGGAGACAAGATCGCCCTCCTGTCAGAGAGCCGCGCCATGTGGATCCTCTCGGAACTGGGTGCCATGTATGCCGGCGCCACGGACGTGCCGCTGTCTGTAAACCTCGGAGAAGGGAAAGACCTGATCTTCCGTATCAACCACTCCGAATCCAAATGGATCCTGGTATCCGGCAACCACCTGCCCAAGATCCGCGCCATCCTTCCGGAATGCCCGGACGTGGAGAAAGTGATCGTCTTCGACGACACCGCCTTCGACTTCGACAAACTGGAGCCCAAGGAAATCCGGATGTCGGAAATCCAGAAGATGGGCGACGAATTCCTCAAAGCCCACCGCGCAGAGTTCGAGGCCCGCTTCAAGAGCATCGGCCCGGACGACTATGCCAACATCTCCTACACGTCCGGCACTACGGCAGATCCCAAAGGCATCCTCCTGACGCACCGCAACTACACCGCCAACGTGGCCCAGGGCAACTCCGTCATCAGCATCAACGAAGGCGAGGTCATGCTCATCATCCTTCCGCTGGACCACTGCTTCGCCCATGTGGCCGGCATGTACACGATGATGTACTATGGCGGCTCCATCGCCTTTGTCCCGATTGGTAAAAACGCCCTGGCAACGCTGCGCAACGTGCCTGTCGCCATCAATGAGGTCCGTCCCCACGTGATGCTGTCCGTGCCTGCGCTGGCCCGCAATTTCAAGAAAAACATCGAGGGCGCCATCAAGAAAAAGGGCGGATTCACGGAGAAGCTCTTCTACTTCGCCCTGAACAACGCCATCAAATACAACAAGGAATACTACAACCGCGGCACAGGCGGCACGTTCTGGAGGAAACCCCTTGTGAGCCTGTTCGACAAACTCGTCTTCTCCAAAGTGCGGGAGAGTTTCGGCGGCCGCATGCGCTTTTTCGTGGGCGGCGGCGCCCTGCTGGACATCGAACTCCAGCGCTTCTTCTGCGCGGTAGGCATGCCGATGTTCCAAGGTTACGGCCTCACGGAGGCCACCCCCATCATCTGCGCCAACTCCGAGGGCCACGCCCGCTTCGGATCCTCCGGCCGTATTGTGAAGCCGATGGACTGCGTTATCCTGGATGCAGAAGGCAAGGAAGTTCCGCACGGCACCCGCGGGGAAATCGTCATCCGTGGAGAAAACGTGATGGCCGGCTACTGGAAGAATCCCAAAGCCACGGCCGACACCGTGATCGACGGCTGGCTCCACACCGGAGACATGGGCTACATTTGCCCGGAAGATCCTGATTTCCTTTATGTCGTAGGCCGGTTCAAGAGCCTCCTGATCTCCTCCGACGGTGAGAAATACTCTCCCGAAGGCTTCGAAGACAACATCACGGAAACCTCCAAGTGGGTGAACGCCTGCGTGCTGCACAACAACCAGAAGCCCTTCTGCGTAGCGCTCTTCGTCCCGGACAAGGCCGCCCTGGCAGAAGCCGCCCAGAAGCACGGGCTGGATCCCGCCTCCGATGAAGGCAAGCGCTACATGCTGGACCTGATCCAGGCCGATGTAGATTCCTACAAGAAAGGCGGCGTACACGAGGGTATGTTCCCGGAGCGCTGGCTGCCTTCCGCCGTGGGCATCTGCGACGAGGAATTCACCATCGCCAACAAGATGATGAACTCTACCATGAAGATCGTCCGCGGCAAGGTGGAAGAGCACTATGCAGACCTGCTGGATTACCTGTACACCACAGAAGGCAAGGACATCCACAACGCCCGCAACATGGCGGCGCTGGGATAAGCTCCCGGACAAGATACACCAGCGGCAGGTCCCATTCCGGAGCCTGCCGCCGGTTTTTATAACGGTGAGTTCCTGAAAAAGTGTTATCTTTGCAAGCTATGTCAAAGAAGGAGTATATTCAGGTGAGGGGTGCGCGGGCCAACAACCTGCAAAACGTAAATGTAGATATTCCCCGCGGCGAATTCGTGGTGGTCACGGGCTTGAGCGGCAGCGGAAAAAGCTCGCTGGCCTTCGACACCATCTACGCGGAGGGGCAGCGTCGCTACATGGACACCCTTTCCACCTATGCCAAGCATTTCATGGGCATACTGGAAAAACCTGAAGTAGAGGAGATCAAAGGGCTCAGCCCCATTATCGCCATCGAGCAGAAAACAACCGGCAACAATCCCCGCTCCACCGTAGGGACCATCACGGAAATCTACGACTTCCTGCGCCTGCTGTACGCCAAGGGGTCCCGTGCCTTCTCTCCGGAAAGCGGCTTGGAAATGGTCCGCTATACAGATGCGCAAATCGTGGATCTGGTCATGACCCGTTACAGCGGCCGCAAATGTTATCTGCTCTCACCGCTGGTGCGGGGGCGCAAGGGCCACTACAGGGAGCTCTTCGACCAAATGCGGAAGCGCGGCTATACAGAGGTCCGGATAGACGGGGAAGTATTTGAACTGCAGGAAGTCACTGCGCTGGACCGCTATAAACCCCACTTCATCGAGCTGGTGGTGGACCGCCTGAAACCCGAAGCCGGAGACGACAAACGCATCCGGGATTCGGTGGCCCGCGCCCTCAATATCGGCAAGGGCTCTGTCGCCATCCTGGACCTGGAAGACGGGACTTTGACCCATTTCTCCAAACACCTGGTAGATCCGGACAGCGGCCTTTCCCTCCAGGAACCGCAGCCGCACAGCTTCTCCTTCAATTCTCCCCAGGGATACTGCCCGCACTGCAAGGGGCTGGGCACCATCGTGGACGTAAACATGGACACCATCATCCCGGACCGCAGCAAATCGGTAGCCGACGGGGCCATCGTACCGCTGGGAAAAGTCCGGGAGAACCGCAAGTTCGACATCATCCGCGCCATCGCCCGGAAATACAACTTCAGCCTGTACGACCCTGTTGCCGCCCTCCCGGACGAGGTAGTGAGCCTGCTGGTGTTCGGGTCCGAAGACTTGTTCCGGGTGGGAGAGGGAAATCTCTCGGAAATGGCCTCCTGGGGCGGTGTAACCGACAATATAGAAGACACGGTCACCTGCCCGGTTTGCGGCGGAACCCGCCTGAACCGGGAAGCGCTCTGCTTCCGGGTGGATGGGAAAACCATCCCCGAAGTAGCCGCCATGGAGATGTCGGAGCTGCGCAAATGGCTGGATATCATCCCGGAAAGCTTCAACCAGCGGGAACTGAACGTGTCCCGGGACATCCTCAAGGAGCTTCGGGAGCGGGTCCAGTTCATGCTGGACGTGGGCCTGGATTATCTCTCGCTGGACCGTCCCACAGCCTCCCTCTCCGGCGGAGAAAGCCAGCGCATCCGCCTGGCCACCCAGATCGGCTCCAAGCTGGTGAACGTGCTCTATATCCTGGACGAGCCTTCCATCGGCCTGCACCAGAAGGATAACCGGAAGCTGATCGGCTCGCTGAAAACCCTGCGGGACGAGGGCAATTCCGTGATGGTGGTAGAGCACGACGCAGAGACCATGTTCAGCGCCGACTGGCTGGTGGACGTGGGCCCCGGCGCGGGAGAGCAAGGCGGCCGGATATGCCTGAGTGCGCCGCTGGAGACGCTCCTCAGCGGAAAGAAGATGGATCCGGATACCGCCGCCCACGCCGTAGTGGGGCCGTCGGTCACCCTGGACTATCTCAAAGGGGAAAAGACCATTCCGGTACCGGCCCTGCGCAGAAAGGGCAACGGAATGTTCCTGAGACTGAAAGGCGCTTCGGGCAACAACCTTAAAAAGGTGGATGTCAGTTTCCCGCTGGGCTGCCTGATCGGCGTGGCGGGGCTCTCCGGCAGCGGGAAATCCTCGCTGGTCAACGAGACGCTGATGCCCATCCTCAAGCAGAAATTCTACCGCGCCAAGGAGCGGCCGCTGCCGTATGAATCCCTGAGCGGCATCGAACATATCGACAAGCTTATAGAGATAGACCAGTCGCCTATCGGCCGTACCCCGCGCTCCAATCCGGCCACCTTCACGGCTGTGTTCAACGACATCCGGGCCCTGTTCGAAGATACGCCGGACGCCAAGGTACGCGGTTTCAAGAGCGGCCGCTTCTCCTTCAACGTAGCTGGCGGCCGATGCGAAGAGTGCAAAGGAGCCGGCATCAAGGTGATCGAGATGAACTTCCTGCCCTCCGTGCATGTCCCGTGCGAGGCCTGCCGCGGCCGCCGCTACAAGGAAGACACCCTGGCCGTACGCTATAAGGGAAAGAATATCAACGATGTGCTGGAAATGCCCATCAGCGAGGCCTATGAGTTCTTCAAACCCGTCCCCAAGATTGCCTCAAAACTTAAGGCGCTGGTGGATGTAGGCCTTGGGTATATACACCTGGGGCAAAGCGCCGTCACCCTGTCGGGCGGAGAAAGCCAGCGGATGAAACTGGCTGCGGAACTGTCCCGGCCTTCTACCGGAAGTACGCTGTATATCCTGGACGAACCCACCACCGGCCTGCACTTCGAAGACATCAAAGTGCTCCTGAGCGTGCTGCAGCGCCTGGTAGACGCAGGCAATACGGTCATCATCATCGAGCACAATCTGGACGTGCTCAAGAGCGTGGACTATCTCTTCGACATGGGCCCGGAAGGCGGCCGCCGCGGCGGACAGATCGTGGCCCAGGGCACCCCGGAAGACTTGGCACTGGATCCGCACTCGGTCACCGGGCCTTATCTGAAAGAAGTACTGTAGCTCCCGGCCTGTATTCCGGGCACTTCCCGTTGCCATGTTGCTCCCCAAATCGGCCCGACAGCGCGTTTTGCGCTGCAACATGGCAGATTATTTTGTATCTTTGCGCCCTATGGCTGCAAAACTGATTATTTTCGACTATGACGGAACCCTGGGAGACACCCAGGGATATATCGTATCCACCATGCACAGCACCATGCAGGAGCTGGGACTGGAGTACAGGGATGCCGATGCCTGTTCGGCCTGTATCGGCCTGCCGCTTAAGGAGTGTTTCCGACAGTTGTATCCCGATTTTGAAGATGAGCGCCTGGAGAAGTGCATGGCCTCCTACCGGCGCATTTTCCAGGAAAACCGGGCCCGTATGCAGGTAGAACTGTTCCCGGGAGTGAAGGAAACCATCCTGAAACTGTGGCGCGAGGGCTATATGCTCAGTGTCGCATCCTCCCGTTCTTCCCGTTCACTGAAGGAGTTCCTCGCGGAAGAAGGGATCCTGGAGTGCTTTTCTCTGGTTATCGGCGCGGACAATGTGACCCATGCCAAACCGGACCCGGAGCCGGTGCTCAAGACCTTGGCGGCGCTGGGCGTAGAAGCCGACGACGCCTGGGTGGTGGGAGACATGCCGGTAGATATCCTGATGGGCGTACGGGCCGGATGCCGTGCCTGCGGCGTCTCTTACGGGAACAGTAACCGGAAAGACCTGCTTGCCGCCGGAGCCCGTGTGGTAATAGACCATTTTGCCGACCTTCCCTCCGTCCTATAGGCCATGTTGCGGCGCAGAATGTGTTGGAAACCATAAGATTAATGACGCATTTTTTTCTGTTTTAACCGATTGTTTTTATCTTTGCGAAAAACAGACGATGAAACTCTCTGAAGATCAGAAACATTTTACCCAGATGGGTATCCTGTATCCCTTTGGATTTACCATCTGCTGGTCCCTGCTCTCCTATTTCAAAGAGCCGGAAGAGTTTGTCTGGACCGACGTCCTGATCATGTTCGGCGTCTCGCTGGTCATCTCTGCGGTCATCTCCCTGTTGTACATCTTAGGCTCCCATATTCCCAAGAAATGAAAGGCATTACCAAGAACCAATTCAAGGCCCAGATGGTCAATTACGGCTTCCAGACGCTTCTAGGCATATTCTGGTTGATAACCGGCATCGTGGACCTTGCCGGTGGGGATACGGGCAAATCGATCTGGATCATCACCATTCTGGGCGGGTTCCTGTTCGTCCTGAACGTGTCGGGCATTATCTACACCTGGTGGCTCCGGAAACATTATCCGCTGGACGATCCGGCAGTGGATGAAGCGGCCGGCCGGAACTTGAAAGACGGCCTCCGGGGGATGGGCATCTTCTCCTCCATCGTAGGAGCGGCATTTCTTTTTGCCATCGTCCTGGCCCTGCTGCTCAAATAGCCGGGGCCATGTTGCCGCGCAATAGCGCAGGAGCAAGAAGCCCCGGGCGCTACAGCGTCTGGCCGCCGATGAACTCGCGCAGGATGGATGTGGGCGGGATGGCTGCAATCTCCGACGGCTGCAGGGCCACGATGTAATCCAGGAAGGTGAGCAGGCGGGTAGCCTCTGCATAGGCGGGGGAATCTGGCCGGATACGCCGCAGGAGCGGCTCTGCGTAGTATTTCAGCAGCGGCAGCTCGTACAGGAGGGCGCTGTTGAACTGGGTGTCCGCGTTTTCCTGGAAGGGGAAGATGTAGCGGTTTTCTCCGCGGCGCACGGAAGGCCAGCGAAGGATGGTTTCTTCCGGGATAATCCCCCGCGTCCGGTTGTCCCGTACCATCCGGCGCAGCAGGCGGTTGTCCGTGGTGGAGATGCAGCAGTTCTCGTCCAGTTTCAGGGATGTCAGGGCCGACGCATACACCCTGTAGATGCGGCTCTGGTCCACCGAGGGCACCATGTCCGGATCCAGGGCGTGAATACCTTCCATCACCAGGATATCGTTCTCTTCCAGGTGCATCCGCTTGCCCTCGAAGAAGGGCCTCCCCTGCTTGAAATCGTAGCGGGGCAATTCCACCTCCTCTCCCTTGAGCAAGGCGTTCAGCTGATCGCCCAGAAGTTTGAGGTCCATGGCCTCCAGGGCCTCGAAGTCATAATTCCCGTCTTCGTCCAGCGGGGTGCGTTCGCGCTCCACGAAGTAATTGTCCAGCTCGATCACCTTGGGGTTCATGCCCAGGACCTTGAGCTGCTGGGCCACCCGCAGGGAAGACGAAGTTTTTCCGCTGGACGACGGACCGGCCAGGAAGACAATCTTCAGGCGCTCCCGCTCTGCGTAAATCTTGTCGGCCACCTCGGCGTATTTCCGCTCCTGCCGGGCCTCGCACAAATTGATCAGCTCCACCGCCTTCCCTTCCATCAGCAGATGGTTCAGTGCACCCACGCCGACCACACCGGTAGTCTTGCACCAGTATCCGTAGTCTTTCAGGGTATTGGTGAGTTTGATCTGCTTCTGGCGGGGAATAGGCCGGGAAATGTCTTCGTCGGAGGGGTACTGCAGGCAGAATCCGTGATGGAAAGGCATGAGGTCGAAGACCTTAAGGTATCCCGTGGAAGGGACCAGCGGACCGTAGAAGGTATCCGCCACGCCGTCCAGGAAGTAAACGCTGCAGGAATATCGGCCCAGGGAACGCTGCAATCCCGCTTTCAGGTGCTGGTTCTGGGCCTCGTATATGGCCTCTGCATCGGTGGCGAGCATCTTTTCCCGGGTAAAGGGCAGGTCCAGCTGCACCAGGCGGCGCATTTCCTCCTTGAGCTGCTTGATTTCCTCGTCCGTGATGCGGCATGCGCGGAACTTGCAATACATGCCGCTGGGCAGGGAGTGGTTGATCTTGAACACCTTGTCCGGGAACAGGTTGCGCACGGCCCGCTGGGCCAGGAAACTCAGGGAACGGATGTAGGTTCTGCGGCCGTCGGGGTGGTTGAAACCCACATACTCTATCTGATGAGGCTCGAACACTTTGGTGTCCAGGGACTTCAGTTTGTGGTCTACCAGGGCGGCCAGCACCGGATACTCCTTCCCGGTTTTGGGGTCTGTAACCTTCTCGGGGGCAAGGGCGGCAATCATATAGCCTTCTTCCACCGGATAATGCCGGCCGTCATTTACGCAAAAGATATCTACCATAAACTACATATTTCTCAACTTACAATTTTAACAAAAAAATGGGACTATTCCAACGGTACCCCCAAACGCTATTGCTATCTTTTGGCGGATTGACTATTTTTGTAAGAAAATAGCTTCTGCCATGCACATCCTGAAAAAACTCCTCGCCTGCGCCGCCTGCCTGTCGGCGGCCTTTGCCTGCACCCCGTCAGACCCGCTGGTCGTCCGTACAAAAGACGGCCTGGTCAAAGGCATTGAAGAAGAGGGCACCCTGGCCTTCAAAGGAATTCCCTACGCCAAAGTAGAACGCTTCATGCCCCCGCTTCCGGTAGAAAAGTGGGATACGGTCATGGTCTGCGACCACTTCGGCCCGCAGGTGATGCAGGGAAACGGCCGGCGCGAGGTCCCGGAAAGCGTCATGTCAGAAAAGAACTCCTGCGTGCTCAATGTCTGGACAACGGACACCAAGGCCCGTAAACCCGTGATGCTGTGGATCCACGGCGGCGGCTTTGATTCGGGATCGGCCGCAGGGAACCCCGGCATGGGACTGGCCAAACAGGATGTGGTTGTGGTGAGCCTGAATCACCGCCTGAATATCCTGGGCTTCCTGGACCTGTCCACCTTCGGAGAAAAATACAAGCACTCCGGCATGGTGGGCATGCTGGACATCGTACAGGCTTTGGAATGGATCCGGGACAACATCAAAGCCTTCGGGGGAGACCCTTCCAATGTCACCATCTTCGGCGAATCGGGCGGCGGCGGAAAAGTGGGCACCCTGATGTGCATGCCGGCCGCCAAAGGGCTCTTCCATAAAGCCATCATCATGAGCGGCACCATCCTGAACGTGAACACCAAGGCCATGACCGAGGAACTGGGCCGCGCCGTGGTGGAACAGCTGGGAGCCTCAAGCCCCGAAGAACTGGCAGAAGTACCTTACGCAGAGCTGGTTGCCGCCGGGCAGCGGGCCATGGCCGCCAGCATCGGCACCCGCACGCCGGGAACGCCCATGATGTGGGGATTCGGCCCCGCCCCGGACGGTGAAGTCCTGCTCCAGCAGCCCTTCCAGCCGGGCTTTGCCGACATTTCCGCCGATGTACCCCTGATGATCGGCACCACCTTCAATGAGCTGCAGCGCCGCGTGTATGGTACGCCGATTACCCTGGAAGAGGCCCGGGAACAGCTCAAGCCCACCTTCGGGGACAGGGTGGACGAATATGTGTCGGCCTTTGCTCAGGCTTGGCCGGATTACACGCCGCAGGACCTGCTGTCCATAGACATGATGTTCCGCCCCAAGACCCTGATCACCGCAGACGCGGTAGCCACCACCCGGAAGGCGCCCACCTACATGTATATGTTCACCTGGAAATCCCCGGCCGACCAGGGCTCGGTGCACGGATACGAACTCAACTTCTGCTTCAATACCCCCAACCTCCACGGCAGGGTGCTCCCCGAGCCGTCCGCAGCCGACTGGGAACTGGCCCGGAACATGAGCCGCAGCTGGGCCAACTTCGCCATCAGCGGAAATCCCAACGTAGAGGGCCTGCCCGCATGGGAACCCTACACCCCGGAAAACGGCGCCTGCTTCATCTTCGACCATGAATGCAGCGTACGCAACAACTTCGACCGGCCCCTGCAGGGAATCCTGGACGACTGTTGCTTCCGCCAGCTGGACGAATTCCGCCGGAGCCACTGAGCCCGATTGCCTGAAATACCCGGTTTCCCGGCTCCTATACGTTATTTCACAGATTTTTGCTATCTTTGCGCTTTACCAGAAATCAGTGAAACATGGCATACTATGAACTCAACGAGCAGGAGCTCGGAAGAAGGGAATCTTTGAACAAACTGCGCGAGCTGGGAATCAATCCTTACCCGGCCGCCCAGTATCCCGTAAACACCACCACCGTGGAAATCGCAGCCGGCTTCAAACCGGAAGAAGGCAACTTCCAGGACGTATGCGTGGCCGGCCGTATCATGAGCCGCCGCATCATGGGCGCCGCCTCCTTCATGGAGCTGCAGGACCACGCCGGCCGCATCCAGGTCTATGTGAAGCGGGACGAGATCTGCCCCGGTGAAGACAAAACCCTGTACAACACCGTTTTCAAGAAGTTGCTGGACATCGGGGACATCGTGGGCATCAAGGGATTCGCCTTCTATACCCAGACCGGGCAGCTGTCTATCCACGCCAAGGAACTCACCGTCCTGAGCAAGTCCCTGCGGGTCCTTCCCATTGTCAAGACCGACGCAGACGGCACCGTGCACGACAGCTTCGAAGACCCAGAACTGCGTTACCGCCAGCGCTACGTAGACCTGGTGGTGAACCCGCAGGTGAAAGAGACGTTTGTCAAGCGTACGCTCATTATCAACACCATGCGCCAGTGCTTCAACGAGGTCGGCTGCCTGGAAGTGGAAACGCCTATCCTTCAGCCCATTCCGGGTGGCGCAACCGCTCGTCCGTTCATTACCCACCACAACGCCCTGGACGTGGACATGTACATGCGTATCGCCAATGAGCTGTACCTCAAGCGCCTGATCGTAGGCGGCTTTGCCGGCGTGTACGAGTTTGCCAAGAACTTCCGTAACGAAGGCATGGACAAGACCCACAACCCGGAGTTCACCTGCGTAGAGATGTACATCGCCTATAAGGACTACCTGTGGATGATGGACTTCACGGAGAAGATGCTCCAGCGCGTGGCAGAAGCCACCGGCGGGGTAAAGAAGACCATCGGCGGCAACGAAATCTCCTTTGAAGGCCCGTTCCGCCGGCTCAAGATCCTGGATGCCATCAAGGAGTATGCGGGCGTGGACGTAAAGGGCATGGACGAGTCCCAGCTGCGGGAAACCTGCAAGAAACTGAATGTGGAAGTCAGTCCGGAAATGGGCGTCGGGAAACTGATCGACGCCATCGTGGGCGAATATGTAGAGAAGAATCTGGTGCAGCCCACCTTCCTGATCGACTACCCTGTAGAGATGTCTCCCCTTACCAAGCGCTGCCGCTACGATGACACCCTCACGGAGCGCTTCGAACTGTTCGTGAACGGAAAGGAACTGGCCAACGCCTACTCGGAGCTCAACGACCCGGTAGACCAGCTGGAGCGCTTCGAGGAGCAGGCCGCCCTCAAGAGCAAAGGCGACGACGAAGCCATGTACATCGACTATGACTTTGTCCGCGCCCTGGAATACGGCATGCCGCCCACCTCGGGTATCGGTATCGGCATCGACCGCCTGACCATGTTCATGACCGGGGCGGAGGCCATCCAGGATGTGCTCTTCTTCCCCACCATGAGACCGGAAAAATTCTGAGGACAGAGACCATCACATCGGCCCAGAATCCCAAGATTCGGAACCTGCTGCTGCTCCAGGAGAAGTCCCGGGCGCGGCGGAAACAAGGGCTTTTCGTAGTGGAAGGCCGACGGGAGCTGGAGCATTGCCTGGCCGCCGGATTCCAACTGCGCACCCTGTTCGTGTGCCCGGAGATCTGCCCCGACAAAGGCGCCGGTCTCCTGAAGGCCGATGCCTCCTGGAGGAATGGTTTTTCCGGTGAGGTTGAGCCATTGATGGTGGAAATACCGGAGGTACTGTACCGGAAGGTGGCTTATCGGGAAAGCACGGAGGGAATTATCGCGGAGGTTGCATACAAGTCGCTGGAACTGAAGGATTTGCACTTGCCGGAGAATCCGCTCGTGATGGTGCTGGAGAGCGTGGAGAAACCCGGGAACCTGGGCGCGGTGCTGCGCAGTGCGGATGCAGCCCGGGCCGATGCCGTCCTTGTCTGCGACCCGCTGACAGACCTTTACAATCCCAACCTGATCCGCGCTTCCATCGGCGCAGTCTTTACCGTTCCCACCATAGCCTGCTCGTCGGAAGACGCCATCCGCTTCTTGCAGGCGAACGGCATCCAGATCCTTACAGCCCAGTTACAGGATTCTTCCCTCTATTACGATACAGATATGCGGCGCGGCACAGCCCTGGTAATGGGCACCGAATCCACCGGGCTCACCGACAGTTGGCGGAAGGCCGCCACGGCCCACATCCGCATACCCATGCTGGGCAGCCTGGACAGCCTGAATGTGTCCGTATCGGCCGCTATCCTCCTTTTCGAAGCCGTCCGCCAGCGGCAGGCAGGCGCTTTATAGCGGCAGCGCACTTCTTTGCGTGAACACAAACAACTCAGTATTAGCCAATTATGCAATATCCTTCAGGCCGTTTGACCTGAAGGATATTGCATAAAAACCTAAAGTTCAAGTACTTACGTTCACAGCCGATTAGAACGGCAGGTCGTCGGCGGGCTCATCTGCAGGGAGCGGGCCCTGATAAGCGGGGTTCGCCGGCTGCGGGGCCGACTGGGCCGGATAGGGATTGCCAGCCGAAGCCGGCTGGGCCGGAGCGGGGCCGCCCTGGACGGGTTGAGGAGCCGACGGGGACTGATAGGCAGGCTGAGCCGGGCGCTGAGGCTGGGGCTGGGGCTGGGAATAACCTCCTTGGGAAGGACCCTGGTAGCCGCCCTGGGAAGGGCCTTGATAGCCACCTTGGTAGGCACCCTGGACCTGACTGCCGTCACCGTCCTGGCGCTTGCCCAACAACTGGAGGGTATCCGCCACCACTTCCGTAGTATAGCGTTTATTGCCGCTCTGGTCTGTCCACTGACGGGTGCGGAGCTTTCCTTCGATATAGATCTGGGAGCCTTTGTGCACAAATTTCTCTGCGACGTCGGCGTTGTTGCGCCACAGCACCACAGAATGCCATTCCGTATTCTCCCGCAGTTCTCCGTTACGGTCTCTATAGCGTTCTGTAGTGGCCAGGCGGATGGTGGCTACTTTTACATTGTTCCCCGGGTTCTGAGGGTTGTTCTCCAGGTAACGTACTTCGGGGTCTGATCCAACGTTACCGATTAGCATGACTTTGTTCAGTGACATAATACAAAAATTTAAGACGCGGCATCCTGCACCGCGGGCATACAAGTTACGGATATTTTTTGAAAAAAAGCTAAAAAAGGGCCGACATTTTTTTCACGTCGGGATCTTCGCCCGTAAAAAGGGCATAGCCCGCGGCCGCCTGCCAGAGCAGCCACTGGCGGCCGCTGATGTAGGCCCGGCAAGGGCAGTCTGCAAGGACAGGGTGTTTGTACTCCGCTTCCAGCACAACGGCGCGGGAGAGCGGAAGGCCCGAGGGCAGTGGAGCGCTTCCGGGAAGGGTATAGACTACAAGGTCCGGATCCAGGCGGCTGACATCCTCCAGGGGCAATGCACGGCAGCCCAGGGCATTGGAAAGGGCCTGCGCCTTGTCAAAAGTCCGGTTGACAATACTCACCCGGCAGCCCAGCCGGAGGGCGGCCACCGCGGCGGCACGCGCCGCACCGCCGGCCCCGACAATCAGTGCTTCGGAAACCGGGACCCCGCTGCGGCTTACCGATTCATAAACGCCGTCCACATCCGTGTTATACCCCATCGTCATGTTCCCGGAACGAACCACCAGATTCACCGCCCCGCATTGGCGGGCATGCGGATGGAGCGTATCCACGCGCGCACAGGCATCCAGCTTGAAGGGCGCAGTGACGTTAATGCCGTCGAAATCGGCCAGAAAGCGCGCCCAGGCATGCTCGAAAGAAGGGTCTTCCAGCAGCTCATAGGAATATCGGCCCCCATAGGCGGCCTGGAAAAGGCTGGGGCTCAGGGACCCCGCGACAGGGTATCCTATGAGCGCGAAACGTTTCATTTCTTGCGGATAAAACTCTCGTGGAGATAGGAGCACAGGCCGGTGATGGCCTGGGTAATCACCTGAGACTCATGGTTGAGGGTGGCGAAAATCATGCCCGTGCCGATGGGAATGCCCCAGATGCTCAGGAGCGCCCCCGCCACCACGCCATGATAGGCACCGAAACCGCCCGGGACCGGAACCACCGAACTGATACTGCCGGCAATCATCAGGAAAAAGGCGTCGGTCATGGTGAGGGAGGAGAAGGCCTCGATATCCTGAAGCGCCCAGACGATACAGGCGCTCATGATCCAATAGATGATCCAGACCAAGGCCGTGTACAGGAAAAACAGCCACACTTTTTTCATGTGGGTAAAGGACACCAGACCATGGCCGATTCCGGCGATGAAGCCCCAGATTTTCCCCCAGACACCGCCTCTTTCACGGAGCCGGTAAGACAGGTACAGGAGTACGCCCACCAGGCAGAGCACCCCGCAGAGAATCCATAACAGACCCTTGCTGCCGCCCAGTCCGGAAAGGCTTTCCATCAGATATCCGCCGAAGCTGTCCCACTTCACCACCAGCAGCACTGCCGCCATACCCAGGGTGATGATGGCATCCCAGGCCCGTTCCACCAGCAGGGTTCCCAGCGCCTTGTCAAAGGTCAGGAGCCGCTTCCCGTCCTTGTCCAGGGCGGAATGCTTGACGACATAGCCCAGTTTCACCACCTCTCCGGCGCGGGGCAGAGCCAGGTTCACGGCCATGCAGATGTTGTAGGAGTTGAAGGTGGTGACCCGGGAAGTGGAAGGGTCGAAGGGCAGCAGGAGCATCCGCCAGCGGTTTCCCCTGATCAGGAAAACCAGGGTTCCCAGCAGCATGGAAAGGAGCACATACCCCCACCGGCACTGTTTCAGGGCCAGGGAGAACTGCTCCCAGTCTATGCTTCGCAGGCAGAAATACACCAAGACCACCGCAACGGCAATCCAGAACACATATTGCAGGATACTTTTCGTTTTCTTGTCCATAGGGCGCAAAGATAATGGAAAAACGGCAAAAAATAACTACTTTTGTAAATTAACGACAAACAAATCGGCTATGAAATCCATCCTCGGAATCGGCAACGCCCTCACCGACATCCTGGCAGTACTCCCGGACGATTCTCTACTCCGGAAATACCACCTGCCGCTGGGCAGCATGCAGCACGTAGATATGGAAACCGGAGACCGCATCTGGGAGGCCCTGAAGGAATATGGCGTGAAGTACGTGCCGGGTGGCAGCGCAGCCAACACCATCACCTGCACGGCCATATTCGGGATGGAGTCCGGTTTCCTGGGCAAGATCGGCAACGACGACCTGGGAAACCTGTTCAAAAGCACCATGGAGCAGTACGGGGTCCGCGCCCAGATGCTCTACGGTCAGAAGTCGTCGGGCCGATGCATGGTTTTCATTACCGGAGCCAACGCAGAGCGCACCTTTGCAGACTACATGGGCGCCACCCTGGAACTGGGGCCGGAGGATCTGGAGCCCTCCTTCTTTGAAGGCTACGACTACTTCCATATAGAAGGTTACCTGGTCCAGAACCAGGAACTGATCTCCAAGGCCGCACGTCTGGCCAAAGCCGCCGGCTGCACCATTTCCATCGACATGGCCTCCTACAACGTGGTGGAATCCAACGACGCTTTCTTCCACAACCTGGTAGAGAACTACGTGGACATTGTCTTCGCCAACGAATCCGAGGCCAAGGCTTTCACCAAGATGGAGCCCCGGGAAGCCATTGACGAACTGGCCCGCCACTGCAAGATTGCCGTAGTAAAGGTGGGGAAAGAAGGTTCCATGGTCAAGAGTGGGGACGAATTCCACTTTATCCCGCCGTGGCCGGCAGAGCCCATAGATGCCACCGGAGCCGGAGACACCTATGCGGCCGGTTTCCTGTATGCCCACTCGCTGGACATGCCGCTGAAGGTCTGCGGCGAAGTAGGTTCCATTATCGCCGCAAAAGTGGTGGAAGTTATTGGAACAAAGATCGATATCCCCCGCTGGAGGGCGGCGAAAGAGCAAATCCGCCCCCTCATCGCGGCCAATACGCCCCAGTCATGATTAAGGAATTCCTGCGCCGGCGCAGCCTCCGCAAGGATGCTTCTGTGGAGCCCACCGCACTGCTGCCGCTGCAGGCGGTGACTTCGGCCGTGGCTTTTATCGACGTGCGGGACCCGGGATTTGACAGCTGCAAAAACGCCATCATGGCCTTTTACCGGGAAAAAGGCATCAAAGGGGAAATCTTTTTCTTCGACTTCCGGAAAATCGACAAAGGGGAACGCCTGATTACCAGCATCAACACCACGGTGCTGCTCAAAGACCTCAATTGGTACGGCCGGCCTTCACGGGAAAAAGCCCGGATCATGCTGGAGGGCAACCCGGACCTGCTGCTGTCGCTGCTGCCGGTCGCCGACTATCCCCTGGAATACATGGTCCGCTGCTCTACCGCCCGTTTCAAGGTGGGGCGGGGGCAACTGCCCGGCAATGTCTTCGACCTTGTGGCCCTGGACCCTCCGGGACAAGCGCTCTCCCAGGCCGACGCCTTCCGGGAAATCGTTAAACTGTTAGAGAAAATCCAATGAAGAAATACCTGATTGTCTTCCTGATCTCCATGGTTCCGCTCATCGAACTGCGCGGCGCCATTCCCTATGCCGTAGGGTTCGGCCTGCCCATCGTCCCTTCCATCATCGTGTCGGTGATCGGCAACATGATTCCCGTCCCCTTCATCTTCCTGTTCGCCCGCCGTATCCTGGAGTGGGGCAAAGACAAGAAGTATATCGGGAAATTCTTTACCTGGTGTCTCCAGAAGGGCGAAAAGGGAGGACGGAAGCTGGAAGCCAAAGCGGGGCACGGGCTGTACTGGGCCCTTCTGCTGTTCGTAGGCATTCCGCTGCCCGGCACAGGAGCATGGACCGGCACGCTGGCAGCCAGCATCCTGGACATGGACTTCAAAAAAAGCGTCCTGTACATTCTGCTGGGCGTGCTGCTTGCCGGAGCCATCATGCTCGCCGCATCACTGGGCGTATTCGAACTGATTTTTTAAGGTAGAAGGGTCTCCAACGCGGCAATCTGCTCCGGTGTGGTAGCCCAGCTGGTGGCGAAGCGCACCACGGTGCGGCCGTCCGGACTCTGTTCCCAGACTTCATAGGCCACCTTCCCTTCCAAGGCTGACATGGTAGCCTTGTCCAGCAGCACAAACTGCTGGTTGGTAGGAGAATCCAGGAAAAGCTCGTATCCCTTTTTCAGGAACAGGGCCTTGATCTGCTCTGCCATATCGATGGCATGACGGCTGATCTGGAAATAAAGGCCTTCCGTGAACAAGGTGTCGAACTGAACCCCCAGCAACCGCCCCTTCGCCAGCAGGGCGCCATGCTGCTTGATGGAGGTGAAAAGGTGTGCGGGAGCACCGCCGTGCGGGAACACCACGGCCTCTCCGCAAAGGGCGCCCACCTTGGTTCCCCCGATGGTGAACACATCGCAGAGGGCCGCCAGATCCTGGAACGTGAAATCGCAGGAACGGCTCATCAGGCCATATCCCAAACGGGCGCCGTCTATGTAAAGCGGCAGGTTGTACTTGCCGCACACGGCATGGATGGCTTCCAGCTCTGCCCGGGTGTACAGCGTCCCGTATTCCGTGGGGAAAGAAATATAGACCAGCCCGGGGAACACCATATGGTCGAAGGCGGGCTCTGCATAAAACCCCTTCAGGTAAGATTCCAGGGCCGATGCTTCCATCTTCCCCTGTTTCTGCGGGATGGTGAGCACCTTGTGCCCGGTATATTCTACGGCACCGGCCTCGTGGACGGCGATATGCCCGGTGGCCGCAGCCACTGCACCCTCGTACTCCCGAAGCAGCGCGGCGATAATGGTGGAATTGGTCTGGGTCCCGCCGGTAAGCAGGTACACATCGGCATCCTCCCGGCCCAGGGCCTTGCGGATGCGCTCTTTGGCCGACAGGGAGAAACGGTCGAAACCATACCCGGGCTCCTGCTCCAGATTGGTAGCGAGGAGGCGCTCCAGGATGGCCGGATGCGCCCCCTCGTTATAATCACAGGTAAACGAAAGCATTATTCTGCCTTTTCTTCAACTTTGGAAGAGAAATACTTGTAGAGCGTGGCCTCGATGCCGATAATGATGGCCACAAAGGCAATCAGAGCCAGGAAAGCCAGGATACCGCCCACTTTGGGGATGGCAGCCAACAGGCCTACGATCAGGCCGGTCAGAATGCTGCAGGCCAGATAGACAAAGAACAGAGTCCACTTGTCTCCCAGCGTAGCGTCATAGCTCAGGCTGAGCGACTTGAGCGGAGAAGTTCCCTTGTCCAGGAAGAAATACATGGCGAACTGCCAAGCCAAGCTCACCACGATGGCGGGAAACAGCAGGAAGGCGGCGGCGGCGCCGATTCCGGCGGTCTGAAGACCCAGCAGCAGGAAGAAATCTCCCAGATTCTTGTAATTGTCCCGGCTGAAAATACTCATAGGAACCACATCCTCTCCCTTGCTCAGGGCGATGATGTTCTTGTAGAATCCGATGGTGGTACCCACATTCAGGTACGGAATCCAGAAGGTGATCAGAAACAGGAATGCCATGAGCAGCAGGTTGGCGATGTTCTTGATACCCAGGTTCACACCGTCCGTCAAGGTTTTTTGAAAGTTAAGTTTGCTTTCCATACTTTATAAGAGATTAGAAGGTTATGGTCAGTTCTACCGGGCAATGGTCCGATCCGAAAATCTCGTTATGGATGTCCGTGGAGACAATCCGGTCTTTGATGGCGTCGGAGACGATAAAATAGTCTATCCGCCACCCGGCATTCCGCTCACGGGCGTTCATGCGGTAACTCCACCAGGAATACTTGACTTCTTCCGGGTGCTGGAAACGCCAGGAATCCACAAAACCGGCTTGCAGCAGTTCGGAGAACTTGGCACGTTCCTCATCCGTAAACCCCGCATTGAAGTGATTGGTGGAAGGATTCTTCAGGTCTATCTCCCGGTGGGCCACATTGAGGTCTCCGCACAGCACCACCGGCTTTCCCAGGGAAAGGAGGTAGGAGCGCATGGCGTCTTCCCAGCGCATCCGGTAATCCAGGCGCTTGAGTCCGTCCTGCGAGTTGGGGACATAGGCGCAGACCAGACAGAAGCGTTCATACTCCAGGGTAATCAGGCGGCCTTCGTGGTCGTGCTCGTCCACGCCCATGCCATAACGGACACTGAGCGGGGTGTGGCGGGTATAGACCGCCGTTCCGGAATAGCCTTTTTTGTCGGCGTAGTTCCAATAGGATTCATAGCCGGGGAATTCCAGATCCAGCTGCCCCGCCTGCAACTTGGTCTCCTGGAGGCAGAAAAAATCTGCGTCCAGGCCCACGAAAACATCGGCAAAGCCCTTGCCGGCCACGGCCCTGAGGCCGTTCACGTTCCAGGAAATAAACTTTAATCCAGTGTCCATGTGGCGCCGTCCTTGGTATCTTTCACCGTTATCCCGAAAGAGGAGAGCAAATCCCTGATCCTGTCGCTCTCTGCCCAGTTCTTCTCTTCCCTCGCTTTTTTGCGGGACTCCAGCACCAGCTCCATCACCCCTTCCAAAGCCTTTTCCGCCTTGCCGGAAGCGCCGGCTTCCTCATCTTTCAGCCCCAGAACGCCGCCTACCACCTGGTTGAACAGCGTGGAGAGGGCCGACTTATCCTCCTGCGACAGCGAGCCGCCGTTGATGAGCTTCACGGCATCGAACAAGTGGGCGATGGCCACGGGCGTATTCAGATCGTCGCACAGGGCATCCTCCACGGCCTCGATGATGGCTTTCACGGCAGGGGAGGCGGAGACGCCTTTCTCCTCTGCAGAGATAAAGGCCGATGCTCCGGAGAAAGGCGCCTCCGCCTCCTCCGAGCCCAATGCCCTCCAGGCCTGCATCAGGCGCTTATAGCCCTTTTCGGCCGCCTGAAGCGCTTCGTTGGAGAAGTCCAGCGTGCTGCGATAGTGGGCCTGCAGGATGAAGAAACGCACGGTCATGGGCGTATAGGCCTGGCTCAGGGCGGGATGATTCCCGCTGAACAGTTCCGGGAGCGTAATGAAGTTCCCGAGGGACTTTCCCATCTTCTGCCCGTTGATGGTAATCATGTTGTTGTGCACCCAGTAATGCACGCCGCTGGTTCCCCGGGACGCCACATTCTGGGCAATCTCGCATTCGTGGTGCGGGAACATCAGATCCATTCCGCCGCCGTGGATGTCGAACTCTTTGCCCAGGTACTTCTCTCCCATCACCGAGCATTCCAGGTGCCAGCCCGGGAAACCCTCTCCCCAGGGCGACGGCCAGCGCATGATATGCTCCGGCTCCGCCTTTTTCCAGATGGCGAAATCGTAGGGGGCCTTCTTGTCTCCCTGTCCGTCCAGCGAACGGGTGCCCTCCAGGGTGGCTTCCAGGGACCGGCCGGACAGAATGCCATATTTGTGGTCCCGGTTGTACTTTTCTACATCGAAATACACCGAACCGTTGGACTCATAGGCATAGCCGGCAGCCAGGATTTTCTTGACGGTTTCTATCTGCTCGATGATATGGCCGGAAGCTCGGGGTTCGATGGAAGGGGATTCCACATTGAGAAGCCGCATGGCCTCATGGTAGCGTTCCGTATAATACTGTACCACTTCCATGGGTTCCAACTGCTCCAGGCGGGCTTTCTTGGCAATTTTATCCTCACCTTCGTCGGCGTCGTGCTCCAGATGGCCCACATCCGTGATGTTACGGACGTAACGGACCTTGTAACCCAGATATTTCAGCAGGCGGAACAGGACATCGTAGGTGACACCCGGACGGGCGTGGCCCAGATGGGCGTCTCCGTAAACGGTTGGCCCGCAAACATACATGCCCACATGACCTTCATGGATGGGCTTGAACAATTCCTTATTGCGGCTAAGTGTATTGGTCAGATAAAGTGCTCTCATAACTTGCTTTTAAAACAAAGGGCAAGTTAGGAATTATTTGATTGATTTCAAAGAAAACGGCCCGGCTCAGCGGCCGGACCGTAAGGATTTCACTACTGCGCCTTGTAGCTGCGCGGTTGTTTGGGGACATGCGGCGTAAGCTGTACACGCCGGAGCGCCTCCTTGGACGCGATGCGCCGCTGAGGAACCTTGACCGCCGACTTGGTGGCAAGCGAAGCCTGCATCACCAGCGGGAACGAGGGGACGCCGCTGTTGTTGTAGTGGGCCCAGTTCTTTTCGTCGTAGCAATAGCGGGAATAGCGCATGGTGTGGTAAGTGGCCACGAAGCCGTTGTCGAAGGAGAACGACTCCGGAACTATGCTAATGCTTCCGTCTTCCTGCACGGCGGTATGGGCGATGTCGTAATTATAGTCTGCTCCTTCCTCGTCCACGATACCGTTGGCATCCGAACTGGAAGTAAGGTAGGTGCCCACGAACATCTGGTCTACATAGGTGCCCAGGGCTTCGTCGTCGTAGCTCATCAGGTACTGCCCGTAGAAGTACAGGTTGCCGTCTTCCTTGCGGTAGCGGGCATAGATCCAGTCCCGTTCCATGTTCATCTGCTCCTGAACGGCCTCTCCGGTTTCCCAGCCGTCGATGTAATAGAGGTAATTGGCCTCGCAGGCGCTTACCTTTATCTCATATCCGGCCTTGCCGTTCCCTACCTTCCAGTCTCCGATCCACTTGAGATAGCCCTCTACCGGGGTCTCTTCCTCTACGGTATGGCGGAGCTTGGCATAGTTGCCGCTGGCTTTTCCGTCCTTGGTTATCTCGATCATGTAGGTGGTATAGTCCCCATGGATTAGCATGTCGAAATACACCAGTTTCACGGAAGAGTCGAACACGGAGTTGGTATTCTCGTAGAACTTCTGGTTGTTGTTTTCCGCGGTGGTGACTACGTCGCTCACCTCCCCTTCCAGGAAGGCTTTGACGTCACTGTTGTACCAGGCTTTAAAATCCGCATCCGTGATGCTCCGGACAATGAAATAGGCATTTCCGGGATAATTGAAGCGGAATTCCTCTACGCGGGACACCGAGCCGTCTGTCTCTTGGTAATCTGCCCGGCCAACATATGAAATGCCCCAGTTGCACTCTGTGGGCGTAAGTCCCTGTTGCTGCGGCTCTCCGCCCGGACGGGACGGATTGTCAGGAGTTTCCCCGCCGTGCCGGCCCGACGGAATGTATTTGGTGCATCCAGCAACGGCCAGAGCGGCTATCGCCGCCACTGACAAAAAATACATCAGTCTTTTCATCTTTTCAGGGTTTTTCCACCAGGCTGTACAAAAAGGGGGCCACGGCAGCCGGAGGGCTACGCTTCCTCGTCCATCTTTTCCTTGACGTCGGTGCGCATCTTCTTCAGGAAGTCGGCGCCGAAGCCATACCAGGCCAGCGACAGGAAAAGCCCCATGAAGCCCCAGATGAGCACCCGCATCATGCGGCTGTTGGTGGCACGCTGCGGCAGGGTGGCCGGCTGCACCACGGCATAGACGGGTTTCTCTTCCTGGATTTTCGCACGGGCCAGTTCACGCTGCTGGACCATCTGGGAATAGATTTCACTGGCCAGGGAAGCCTCGCTGCGGAGCCGCTCCTTCTCTGAGTTGGCGCTCTGGAGAATCACGCTGCGGTCGTAGTCCACGCTGCGGGCATAGGCGGCCTGGGCTTTCACCAACTCTTCCCGGGCCTCTTCCGCCAGGGTGGTATAATAGTCGTAGTCTGCCGTGGCCTTCTTGGTGCGGTAGTTGGACACATACACCTGCAGGCGGTTGCACACGGTGTCGGCCAGCTGTTTGGCCATCATCCGGTCGTCCATGGTGACGGAGATGGTGGTGATGCCGGTTTTGTTGTCCACATTGGCCGATATGCTCTCTGAAAGGGCCTTTACCACAGCAGCCTGCTTCTGGGGCAGTTCCGTGGCATCTTCTACGCCGGTATAGGGCTTTTCATCCTTCTCTTTCCGGAGGGAGGCCAGCCATTTGGACAGTCCTTTCTTCGGCTTGTCTTCCCCGGAAAGGTGCCTGTACACAGTGGTGTGCATGGGCTGTACGCCTTCTTCCTTCTGTTTGTCGGAGACATAAGAGGTCAGGGGCACATCCAGCAGATCTGCCAGGAAAGGCGTGCTTTTGCAGATTTCCGGGAACAGGGTGATGTTCATGGCATCTGTCGTGTTGCCCATGCTCATGTTCCCGATTCCCAGCATGCTGGTAATGCTGCTCAGGCTGCTGGAGGCGCGGGTGGTGAGCTCCGGGGCCAGGGTAAGCGTCACGTTGTAGTAGCGGTGCATGGTCAGGGCCGATACGATGCCCAGCACACCGAAAATGAAGCAGATGATGAAAATCTGTTTCCAGTGCTTCAGGATCTTGGACAGGATGCCCATCCAGTCTATCTCGAACTCTTCCTCTTTTTCCTGCACCTGAGGGTTGTTCACTTGATACTCTTCCATGTCACTGACTACTTTTTATTGTTGTTGAGGTAGTTGATGATATAGATCGTGGTCATGGACAACGAGCCCAGGGATGCCGCCGCGGAGGCGATGGCCGTGATCGTGGAGGGATTAAACTCGCTCCGCTGCCTTCTCTCCTTCTCCGGAACAAAGATTTCCGACCCCGGATCCACTTTGGTCCAGGAACGAAGCTTCTTGGCGCGCCCGCCCATGCTCACGACATAGGCCTTGCTGCGACGGGCCCGCTCGGAGTAACCGCCGGCCGCATTGATATAATCCTTGGCCCGCATCTTGGGATCGAAGTTCACCGCCGTGGGGAACTTGACAGCGCCCTGGATGCGGATTACGTTGCTCTCTACGGGGATATCCAGGACATCGCCTTCACGCAGGATCACGTCTGCCTCGCCGCCGGGGTTGGCCATGGCTGCATCCAGGTCGATGGCCACGTTGAACGTGCCGCTGGCAGCCCGGCGGGCTTCCATGACTACGGAATCGGCCATGGTTTCCACGATATCCACCATCTCATTGGCCACGCGGAGTTCTTCCGCCGTGGCGACGCGGGTGAGGCGGGTGCCCTTGGTGTAGGCGAACTGGGTGAGCCCGCCAGCCTTTTTCACCAGATCCGACACGCGTTCCTCCCGGGAGGTAATGGAGTAGGTGCCCGGGAAGTTGACCTCGCCGTTGATGGTAAAGTGGCGCTGGACGTTATAGGAAGGGCTCTGATGCACGACAACCTCATCGTAGGGCTCCAGGACGAAGTCTTTGTTGCCGTCGGCCACAAGGCCGTCCTTGAGCGAGAAGGAGTAAAGCTCGCCGATATCGCTGGTGGCGACCATTCCCGCAGCGTCTTTCTTGCGGCGGGTTACGTCTATACGGGAGGTGGAGGCACCGTCCTGCAGACCGCCGGCCAGGATGATGAAGTCTTCCAGGGTGGTATTCTCCGCGAAGGGGAAGGTGCCGGGCTGGTTCACCAGGCCGCTGATGGTCATGGTACCCTGGTCTTTGAGGTCGAAGCTGCTGGCGATGTGCAGTTCATCGTTGTTCTGGAGCACGAAGTCCGGGGCCTTGCCCGCGATAATGTCCGTCAGGTTCAGGGAGAAGATCTCCTTGGACTTGTCGTCGTGCTCGCGATGCACCACCACACGGTCCGTAAAGGCTTCCGGAAGCACGCCGCCGGCCTTTTCCACCAGGCCCTTGGCCGTTTTCACCTCTCCCAGCTCATAGGTGCCGGGGAAATACACCGAGCCGAAGATGACGGTCCGGTTCTGGAAACGGGACTGGAGCTCACCCACGGTGACCCGGTCGCCGGTGCGGAGCTTGAAGGTCTCGTACTGGCCGGCCGGCACGGTACGGATCTCGAATTCCCGGTCTGTCTGGCGGTAAACCGTTACCGACGAGGTATTGGCCCCGTTGGAGAAGCCGCCGGCATAGGTGAACAGGTTGGCCAGGGTCTCCCCTTCCTTCATCTCAAAGAACATCGGCCTTTTCACGGCCCCTTCCACGGAAACCAGGCTGGCATACGGGGAAACCAGGATCACGTCGCCTTCTTCCAGGCGGATGTCGGAGGTGGTGTCTCCCTTCATCAGGAATTCGTACACGTCCACCACGCCCACGGTTTTCCTGCCGCGGACCACCTTGATGCTTCTCAGGGTACCGGGATCCACGACGCCGCCGGCACGATACAGGGCATGGAAAGCCGTGGCAAAGGCGGAAAGCACATACGTACCCGGGGCGTTGACATCGCCCACCACGCTCACCTGGATGGTCCGGATCTGGCCCAGGCTAAGCCGCATGTCCGTAGCGGAACCCTGCAGGCCGCCGTAAATCTGGGAAAGGCGTTTTTTCAGGTAGGCGTTGGCCTCCTCGATGGTCATTCCGTTCAGGTACAGGGGACCCAGGATGTCCACATTGATGCTTCCTTCCGGGGAGATGGTTCCGCGAAGGGTGGTCTGGTTCTGGCCGAACACGTCGATAATCACCTCATCGCCGGGGCCCAGCCTGTAATTGCGCGGGGTGGCCATGTTTTCGCTGGGATTGAAATTCAGTCCCCTGTCCCGGAAGATGTTCCGGCCATAGACATTCACATTCTCTGCCACGAAAGCGGTAACCTGGCTTTCGTCGGTGGCCTCTGCGCTGACCGTATGTACGCGGCTCACGTCCTGAACGGCGACTGCGGCCTGATTGGAGCTCTGCCTGCTCTGATACAGGGCATACACCCGTTCCGCCTGGGCGCGGGTAACCCCCTTGAGCGAAAGCTCCGTAACAATCTCTTCCCGGGATTTGCCTTCTGCGACAGCCTGCTGGGCATATTCCAGTACCTGGTCGTCGCTCATGGTGCTCTGGGCCCATGCGGCACCGCAGAGCAGGAAAAGGCCGGCGGCTGCGGCCATCCATCGCTTGGTAACTATCATCATTTTAACGCTTATTCTTATAAACGTGCAAATATAACACTTTTTTACCGATTTACCGCTATTGGACAAAGCTGGCGAAATACCCGGCAAAGATAACATTGGTAAGGAGATAGCCCACGATGGTAGCTACCACCACGCTAATCAGGCCCGGCATCATGAAACTGTGGTTCAAAAGATACTTGCCGATAACCGTTGTCCCGGACCGGTCGAAGTTCACCGTTGCAATGTCTGAGGGATAGTTGGGGATGAAGAAATAACCGTACACGCTGGGGAGCACGCCCAGCAGCACCGGACCGGCAATACCCAGCTCATAGGCCAGCGGAAGCATGGCTACCACCACGGCGCCCTGGCTGTTGATGAGCACCGAAACCAGGAAGAACACGAAGGCGATGCTCCAGGGGTAAGCGGTTACGAGGTCCGTGAGCATGAGCTTCATCTGGTCCATGTAGTTGCTGAAATATGTATCTGCCAGCCAGGCGATTCCATAGATTGCCACCACAGCCACCATGCCCGACTGCCACACGGCGCCGGCGACGGCCTTCTTGGGAGCGGCCTTGCAGAACATGATGTTGCAGGCGGCGGCCATGAGCATGATGATCTGGATGCAGATGTTCATTTTGGGAAGGGCGATCTTGTCGGCCACGGACTGGTCCCCGACATGGACCATCTGACAGAAGGCGAAGCCCACGATTACCAGCAGGGCGCCCAGGAAGATGAACACGGAAGCCTTGGCCTCTTTGGTGATAACCTTGTCCAGGGTGGTGGCGGAGTTGCCATACATGAAGGCATACTGCTCGGGGTCTGACTTCCGCTTGAGGAAGTCCGGATCCTTGTCCAGGTCTTTGCCCCGCCTGTAAGAGGCAGCGGCGGCGCACATGAGCCCGATCACGCAGGCGGGAATGGTGACCATCAGAACCTGCGGGATGCTCACCATGTAGCCGTTGGCGTTGGAGATGGTGACGAAGGCCACCACGGCAGCGGCGATGGGAGAGCAGGTGATGCCCACCTGGGAAGCCACGGAAGACACACCGCAGGGCCGTTCCGGACGAATTCCCTTCTTGAGGGCGATGTCGCAGATAATGGGCATGATGGTGTACACCACGTGTCCCGTACCCACCAGGACGGTCAGGAAGAAGGTGGTCAGGGGGCCCAGGAAGGTAATGTGCTCCGGATGCTTGCGAAGCAGTTTTTCGGCAATCTGGATCATCCAGTCCATGCCTCCGGAGGCCTGCAGGGTGCCGGCGCAGGTAACCGCGGCGATGATGATGTAAATAACGTCCGTGGGGGGCGTGCCGGGCTTGAGGCCGAAGCCGAACACCAGGATGGCCAGGCCGATGCCGGAAATGGCGCCCAGCGCCAGGGAACCATACCGGGACCCCACATACAGAGCCGCCAGTACGATAAGCAGCTCCACAATCATAGTAAAAGTCATATAGCCTAGAATTTATACAGGTTCAATCCGGTTTCGGGGTCCTGGTACCTGCCGACGGAGGTAAGGTAATAATCCTCCACGAAAAGCTCACAGGCACCGTTGATGCGGGCGTCCAGCAGATGCCCGCCGATACAGGTGTAGTCCCGGCGGCTGGCCGTGATATGGAGGTGCAGATAAGGTTTCCCATCCTTCTGGGAGATATTCCCGGTGAGGTTGGTGATTTCCATCTGCTCCTCGAAGGTTTTGTCTACATACTTCAGGGTAGCAGGGTCCAGGAAACGGAACGTGGCGCTGTTCACGGCGCCCAGGCCGCTGATTTTCCCGGCGAAAATCCGCTTTTCCGTGCAGAAGGCGGTAAGCGCCTCCAGAATGCTCACATGGTTGTCCAGGCTGAGGATATAACGTTTGATCCCCTTGGTGCCCGCATTGAGGACGGGCGTCTCTTCCACTAAGGTGTATTGATACATAGCCGAATAATTAGTATCCGTAAAGATAATGATTTTTGGCATAGAAAATGTATCTTTGTACCCGGAAATAATGAATCGAATGAAAAAAATCGTCGTTTTGGCAGCCGCCGCGCTGCTGGCACTGAACCTTGAAGCCCAGCAAATCCGTACCAACTACCGGTCGGAGGGCATGACCCATATCTCTACCGATTACGAACTGCTGGAGGCCGGAGGCGTCCCCGTCTGGACACGCGTGGAGCTGGTGGGGTTCCCGGACGGGTCCACCATGTACCTGCTGTACATGAACCTGGAGCAGAAAAACGCCACCGCGGTGCCCAAGGGCGTGAAAATGGCCGTCACCCTCACCAACGGCAAGATCGTGCGCCTGGAACAGATCGGCCAGGATTCGGCCACCAAACGGCGCCTGGACAGCGGCGTTTTCTGGAACAGGCTCAAATACGCGGCAGAGCCCGCGGATATGGAGAAAATGGTCCGCGGCGTCAAGTCCATCGATATTGTCACCGGCTGGAATCCGGACGATTACATCCAGGCGAACTTCTCCGCCAACGATGCTTTCGGAAGCCTGCTCAAGCGCCACTGCGAGGCCATTCTCAAGGCGTCCGAAAGCACCATCGACCTCAAAGCCACCGTCGCCGGCTACACGGACAACCTGAACAGCATCATGATCACCTCCAACCCGGTGGTGGGCAAAGGGGACCGGTTCCTGTACAACATCATCCTGTCCCACCTGTATTACAAGAGCACCAATACGGAGGATATAGACCTGGCCTTTATGCTGGGCACCGAGGATTCCTACCACTTTGAATACGATTCCGCCGTCCGCTTCACCCTTAAGGACGGCTCCATGATCGAACTCAAGCAAACCCGCGACGACACCAACTTCATCTACGTGTTTCCTTCCCTGGAAGACCTCCGGAAAATCGCCGGCGGCCTGGAGTCCGTTTCCATGGTCCATGAAAACGGCGTTATCACGGACACCTTCAACCAGCCCCTTGAGGAAGGCGTGTTCAACTTCGCCGACGCAGTGAATCAGCAGCTCCAACTGCTGCTTTCCCTGTCGGAGCGCTGATAAGGTTTGCCTTTTGCCGATTTTTCATTATCTTTGCACCCTTGAATAGGATGGTTCCGTAGCTCAGCTGGATAGAGCAACAGCCTTCTAAGCTGTGGGTCT
>CAMHST010000004.1 GCA_946187865.1 uncultured Bacteroidales bacterium | reverse complement strand
TCCAGCCCGCCACCGCCGTCATTTCCCGCAACTACGACCGTGCCGCCACCTACGGATCGGGCGGATACAAACTGGGCGCCAACTATGCCCAGTCCCTGCATGCCTACAACCTTGCCCACAAGATGGGTTACCGGGAGCTGCTGTTCCTGGACAGCGCCACCCACAGCCACATCGAGGAATTCGGATCCTCCAACTTCTTCGGCATCAAGCACGGCTGCTACGTCACCCCGAATTCGCCCAGTGTGCTGCCGTCCATCACCAACAAGTCCCTGCGCAAGATCGCAGAGGAAATCGGCCTTAAAGTAGAACGCAGGACCATTTTCATCGACGAGCTGGACACCTTCGAGGAGGTGAATTCCTGCGGAACGGCCGTCGTGATCACCCCCGTGAGCCGGATCGACGACAAGATCACCCTGGAAAGCGGGACCATCACCCGGGAGTACAAGTACCCGGACAGCTGCGGCCCCATCAGTAAAAAGCTCTACGACCGCATCGTGGGCATCCAGCGGGGCGAACAGGAAGACCCTTACGGCTGGTGCATGCTGGTAAACGACCCGAAATGATGAAAGAGAGGATTACCGCCCTCCTGCAGGAGGACAAGGCCGACGAGGCCATCGCCGCCCTGGAAACTTTCCGGAGCGGGGGTGGCGTAATGGATGACAGCCTGTTCTACCTGCTGGGAAACGCCTGGCGGAAAAAGGGAAACTGGCAGATGGCCATGAACAACTACCTGGAGGCCATCCACCTGAACCCGGAAAGCCCCGCGGCGCAGGCGCTGGAAATCGCGGAAGAAATCCTCTCATTCTACAACAAAGATATGTATAACCAATAAAAGGACCCGATATGGCTAAAATGAAAGGCGCGACAGTTGTCGACACCGAACGCTGCAAAGGCTGCGGCCTTTGCGTTGTGGCCTGTCCCCTCCACGTGCTTGCACTAACCACCAAGAGCGTGAATCAGAAGGGCTACAATTATGCCCAGACCGTCCTGGAAGACACCTGCACGGGATGCGCATCCTGTGCCATCGTGTGCCCGGACGGATGTATCACCGTTTATCGTAAAAAGGAGGCTTGAGACCATGGCAGACAAAGAAGTAACCCTGATGAAAGGCAATGAGGCCATTGCCCATGCCGCCATCCGCTGCGGTTGTGACGGATATTTCGGCTATCCCATCACCCCGCAGTCCGAGGTGCTGGAAACCCTGGCCGCGGAAAAGCCTTGGGAAACCACCGGCATGGTGGTCCTGCAGGCAGAGAGCGAAGTGGCCTCCATCAACATGGTCTATGGCGGCGCCGCCACCGGCAAGCGCGTCATGACCTCCTCCTCCTCTCCGGGCATCTCCCTGATGCAGGAAGGCATCTCCTACATGGCGGGCGCCGAGCTCCCTGCCCTGATCGTGAACGTTTCCCGCGGCGGCCCCGGACTGGGCACCATCCAGCCTTCCCAGGCCGACTATTTCCAGACGGTCAAGGGCGGCGGCCACGGAGACTACCGGCTCATCACCCTGGCCCCCGCCTCGGTCCAGGAAATGGCCGATTTCGTGGACCTGGCCTTCGAGCTGGCGTTCAAGTACCGCAACCCGGCCATGATTCTTTCCGATGGCGCCATCGGCCAGATGATGGAAAAGGTGGTGCTCCCGCCTTTCAAGCCGCGCCGCACGGAAGAGGAAATCGCCCGCGAGTGCCCCTGGGCCACCACCGGCCGTATAGGCATGCGGAGGCCCAACATCATCACCTCCCTGGAGCTGCGCTCCGAGGAAATGGAGCAGAACAACCTCCGCATCCAGGCCAAGTACCGCGTGATCGAGGAGAAAGAAGTGCGCTTCGAGGAATACAAGCTGGAAGACGCCGAATACCTGATCGTGGCCTTCGGCAGCGCCGCCCGCATCGCCAAGAAGGTCATCTCCATCGCCCGTGAGCAGGGCATCAAGGTGGGGCTGCTGCGTCCCATCACCCTGTGGCCGTTCCCGTACAAACGGATCGGCGAGCTGGGCAAGAAGGTGAAAGGCATCCTCTCCCTGGAAATCAATGCCGGACAGATGGTGGAAGACATCCGCCTGGCTGTGGAATGCAAAGTTCCGGTCCAGTGGTACGGCCGCCTGGGCGGCATTATCCCGGAGCCGGAAGAGGTTGTGGAACAAATCAAGAAAATGACTCTCTAAAGTACTGCGCCCTATGACAACAGAAGAAATCATCCGTCCCGAGAACCTGGTTTACAAAAAACCGGAACTGCTCAATGACGTGCCCATGCATTACTGCCCGGGCTGCAGCCACGGCGTGGTGCATAAGCTCATTTCCGAGGTCGTGATGGAAATGGGCATGGCAGAGAAGACCATCGCCATCTCTCCCGTGGGATGCGCCGTGTTCGCCTATAAATACATCGACGTAGACTGGCAGGAAGCCGCCCACGGCCGCGCTCCCGCACTGGCATCGGCCGTCAAGCGCCTGTGGCCGGACCGCCTGGTGTTCACTTATCAGGGCGACGGCGACCTGGCCTGTATCGGCACCGCGGAAACCATCCACGCCCTGAACCGCGGGGAGAACATCACCATCATCTTCATCAACAACGCCATTTACGGCATGACCGGCGGCCAGATGGCCCCCACCACCCTCTTGGGCATGAAAACGGTCACCTGCCCTTACGGCCGAGACCCCAAACTGCACGGCTACCCGCTCAAGATGGCCGACATCGCCGCCCAGCTGGAAGGGACCTGCTACGTCACGCGCCAGAGCGTACAGAACGTAGCCTCCATCCTCAAGGCCAAACGGGCCATCCGCAAGGCTTTCGAGTATTCCATGGAAGGCAAAGGCTCCAACCTGGTAGAGATCGTATCCACCTGCAACACCAACTGGCGCATGAGCCCGGACAAAGCCAACAAGTGGATGGAAGAAAACATGGTCCCGTTCTACCCGCTCGGCGACCTCAAGGACAACGGTAAATAATACGCACGGCACTATGACACACGAAATTATCATATCCGGATTCGGAGGACAAGGCGTCCTCTCCATGGGAAAGATCCTGGCCTATTCCGGCCTGATGGAAGACAAGGAAGTGACCTGGATGCCGGCGTACGGGCCCGAGCAGCGCGGCGGCACCGCCAACGTGACGGTGATCGTGAGCGACGAGCCGGTCTCCTCCCCCATCCTCTCCTCCTACGACACGGCCATCGTCCTAAACCAACCCTCGCTGGAGAAGTTCGAAAGCAAGGTGAAAAAGGGCGGAACCCTTATCTACGACGGCTACGGCATCAATGTTCCCCCCACCCGCAAAGACATCCATGTTTACCGGATCGACGCCATGGACAAGGCGGCCGAGATGAACATGATCAAAGTGTTCAACATGATCGTGCTGGGCGGTTTCCTCAAGATCCACCCCATCGTGTCCATCGAGGGCGTGCTCAAAGCCCTGCGCAAAACCCTCCCGGAGCGCCACCACCACCTGATTCCCATGAACGAGGAGGCCATCCGCCTGGGCATGGACATTATCCGGGAACAGTAAGTAGAGGCCAACTGGCTGAAACTAAGTTTTTAAAGATAGTCCCTGTGTGTCTGCAAGCACACAGGGACTACTATTAGAAAGCTGATTATCAACTAAGATAACCTCCACCGGAAATTACTCTTCCGGAGCGAACATCGGATCCCAGGACGGAAGCAGAATGGGCTTCTGGTTCATCTGGGCCATCACATCGGCGGGGACGTACTTCTTCTCCACCACCAGGCGGAACATATACTCGTTGAACCACTCGTCGGTCATGATGATGTTGCCCTTGTAGCCGCTGGCGGCGCCCCAGCTGTTCTCCACCATCCATTTCACGGGTTTGCCCTCCTTGAGGTCCACGGCAATCAGGGTCATGGCGTGGGTGGACCCGCTGGCGTGGGTGAGGATGCGCTCTTTCTTGTCCATGCCGAAGTTAACGCCCATCAGGGAGTCGTAGTCGAAGTTGTTCAGGTCTGCCACGCCACGGGTGCGGTCCAGGAATTTACCCACGTCGCAGGAGAAATACAGGGCGGTGTTGTCCTGGATGGAGGCGATGGCCATTTCCTTGATTTTTTCGATGGGGAGGTTCAGGTACACCCAGTTCTGGCCGTCGTACACGTGGCGGTCGTACTCGATCTCGTACACTTTGCCATACTCCACGGCCGGGTTGTTCATCACCATGATGTAGTTGTTCTCCAGGTCTTCCCCTACGAATTCCTGATAGAAGCCCTTGGGCGTGTAGGTTTTCTCGCTCACGAATTCTCCCTTGGCGTTGTAGCGGGCCCAGGTGAATTCCTGCGGCGGAACGCCCAGGCACAGCGCCAGCATCCGGTACACTTCCTTGAGCATGTCCACTTTCATGCGCTGCCGGTCTCCGGCTTTGGCCTCGCGAAGGCGGAGAGCGTCTTCCCGGAGTTTGGTCTTGATCTGGGTGTTCATCTGGGAAGTGCTGTTGGCCGAGAGCGTTTCCGGCATCACGTCGGAGGGAACCACGCCGTATTTCATGATCAGGTTGGACACGCCGGTGAACTGTCCGCCGTCGCCGATGGGGTTGGACAGCAGCCAATCTACCTTACGGTCTTCGATGGGAAGATCTGCCGTGTCGATGATCCCCTGCAGGAACAAGTTGGCCTTTTCCAGCTGGTCGTAGAAAAAAAGATAGTTCTGGGAAAAAGTGAAGGCTCCCAGGTCGTGCTTCTGGATCATCCGCGCCCGGATCACGTTGAGCCCGGTGAAGAGCCAGCAGCGCCCGGAAGACTTCTGGTCCGTGCGGCCCACCGTTTTCACTTCGTGGGAGAAGTGGGTGTCGATCATGGCCAGGTTGTCGGCCGATGCGGCCAGCACATTGATCTGGGTGCTGTTGAGGGCATTTCTGAGGGCTTTGTCGGCCGGGGTTCCCTGATAAGCCGAACTGATTTCCTTGAGCATGTCGGCCGAGATGCCGCCTTTAGGGTCTGCGGCGGGTTTCTGGGCGAATGCGGTGGCGCAAACAAGCAGCGAAGCTGCCAGGATGAGGGTCTTTTTCATAGAAATACGCTTTTGATTCCTTCAAAGATACGAAATAAAAAATAATTTCTTACTTTTGTACAGAACGAAACCTATATAACTATGGCGTACACTGAAACAACCCGTACCAGCTACGGAAAGCGCCTGGGCAACTCCCTGGGCGGCATTGTAACCGGTCTGCTCCTGATTGTGGGCGGAACCATCCTGCTCTGGTGGAACGAAGGACGTGCCGTGAAAACCACCAAGATGCTCAAAGAGGCCCAGGGCCAGGTCGTGGAAATGCCGGACATTTCCCGGATAGACCCCGCTTTCGAAGGAAAACTGGTGCATGCTACGGGCATGGTGGCAACCAGCGATTCCCTTTTCGACTCCGAGTTCAAAGTAGGCGCCCGCGCCATCTCCATCCGCCGCGACGTGGAGTACTACCAGTGGGTGGAACATGCCGAATCCGAAAGCAAAGACAAGATAGGCGGCGCCGAGGAAACCATCACCACATACACCTATGACCTGCAATGGGTAAGCTCCCCCATCCCTTCCCAAAACTTCCACGACCCGGACTACCGGAACGAGAACAAAGTGCTGCGGCAGGTGGAGCCTTACACAAAATACGCCCAACAGGTGCAGTTCGGGGCCTATAAACTGAATACGGACCAGATCCGCTCCATCAGCGGCTCCACGCCCCTGCAGGTGAACGACAGCACGGGGACCAACGTCATTTATATCGGCAAGGACCCCGCCCGCCCGGACGTGGGCGACGTTCGCATCACCTTCACCAAGGTCCTGCCCGCCCAGATTAGTATCGTGGCCGCCGTCTCCGGAGACAGCTTCACCTCCTACCAGGCCAAGAACGGAAAATCCTTCTCCGCCCTGCGGATGGGGAACATCCCTCAGGAACAGATCTTCGAGGGAGAGCACTCCGCCAACAAGATGATGCTCTGGATTCTCCGCATTCTGGGCTTCATCCTGATCATGGCCGGCCTGCGCAGCGTGTTCAGCATCCTGGAAACCCTGCTCAAGGTGATTCCTTTCCTGTCCCGCATCGTGGGCTGGGGCGTAGGACTGGTGTGCAACGTGATCGGCTTCGCCTGGGGTCTGATCGTGGTGGCGCTGGCCTGGATCGCCTACCGCCCCGTCCTGGCCATCGCCCTTCTGGTGATAGCGGCGGCCGTTATCTGGTACTTCGCCACCCACGGCAAGAAGGGAACTCCCGAGCCGCCGGCCGCTCCGCAGGCGCCCCAGGCCTGACAACGGCCTCACTGATTCAGGAGGGTAACCCACGGTGGGTTGCCCTCTTTTTATCCGCCTCTGGCACTATTTATGCGGAAAAAGCAGTACTTTTACAGCATATGAGAAAATTACTGACGATAGGGGCGCTTGTGGCAGCCCTCACAGCCGCGGCGCAGACTCCCGCCCAAAAATATGCCGACCGCCTTCGCGACAGCGCTCCCCTGAAAGGAGCCGTCTGGGGTGTGCTGGCCCAGGACACCCAGGGCCGGACGCTGCTGGAGTACAACGCGCAGCAGCGGATGATCCCCGCCTCCAACCTGAAGCTGGTCACCACTGGAACCGCCCTGCACGCCCTGGGAGCGGATTACCGCTACAAGACCCACCTGGCCTACACGGGAACCATCCGGGAAGACGGCACCCTGCAGGGAGACCTGTACATCATCGGCGGAGGAGACCCCACCCTGGGCGCCCGGGATTCGACAGCTTTGAAAGCCGACGCCCTTTTCTGGAAATGGAAAACCCTGCTCAAACAAGCCGGCATATCCCGGATAGAAGGCCGGATCGTGGGCGACGGAAGGGCTTATGAGGGGAATCTGGAACAGCAATCCTGGAGCTACGACGACACCGGAACCTACTATGGCACAGGCGGAAACGCGCTCTGTTTCTACGAAAACGCAATAGACCTGTACGTGCGGGCATCGGCCCAGGGAGAGCCCGTAAACGTAACGCAGACCTACCCGGACACTCCCTGGATGCACTTTTCCAACTTCGGCCTCTGCGGCCCTGCGGGAACCGGGAACAGCCTGTACCTGTACACCACCGACCTGGCCCCCTACGCAGAGCTTCGCGGCACCTTCGCCGTTGACAGGCCGGCCAAGACCGAACATTTCTCCAACAAGTTCGGTGCGCTCACCTGCGCCTATTATTTCTGGAAAAACCTGAAGGACACCGGCTGGGAGGTCACCGGCGGCTATGCCGACACCGACCGCAGCGGATACATCCGCCAAGCCGGGTTCATCCCCGAAGAAAAGGCACAGGAAGCCCGGAGCATCGGCTACACGGAATCGCCCGCGCTACGGGATATCGCCCGGGAAACCAATGTCCGCAGCGACAATTTCTACGCGGAGATGATCCTGCGCTCGATGGGCGAGGCCGCAACGGGAATAGCCGTCCACGACAGCTGCTATATGGCTGTGAATGAAGTGCTTCTTGATTTAGGCCTGGATCCCGAAGCCCTCACCTACAAAGACGGCAGCGGGCTCTCCCGCATGAACAACGTGTCGCCCGCGTGGATGGTCTCCTACCTTCAGGCCATGCAGGGCAGCCCGGCCTTCGACGCATTTCTCGCCTCCCTGCCCGCACCCGGCGAAGGCACCCTCTCCGGAATGCTGTCACAGGCGCCGCTCAAGGGGCGCATCCGCATGAAAAGCGGTTCCATGGAGGGGGTCCTCTGCTACTCCGGGTACATCCTGGACAGTGCCGGCAAGCCCCAAACCACCTTCTCGCTGATGACCAACAACACCCTGGCCACCCAGAATGAGGTGCGCGCCGTCCTGTCCCGGCTGCTGACTTTGCTGCTGGAATAGGATTTTTTACTATCTTTGTAGGTTAATATGAGAAATTGGCTCGTCATAGGAATTGCCGCCCTGACAGTGCTCTCCTGCAAGATGGTCAACCGTCTGGGAGACACCGCCACGGAGCTGTTCAAAGGAGAGGTAGTGGCCCGCGTGGGGGACCACCGCCTGCACCGTTCACAGCTGGAAAGCTACATCCCCGCCGGCGTGTCGCCCGAAGACAGCGCCGCGCTGGCCGGGCAGTACATCCGGGCCTGGGCGGAAGACCTGCTCCTGCTGGACATGGCCGACGAACAACTCTCCAAGGAAGAGAAAGACGTCACGGAAGAGCTGGAAAGCTACCGCAGGGCCCTTCTCAAGTTCCGCTACGAGCAGCTCTACATCAACCAGCGGCTGGACACCCTGGTCACCGACGAAGAAATCAGCGCCTACTACCAGGCCAACCCGGAGAAGCTGGTCCTGGAAAGGCCGGTGGTCAAGGCCCGGTACATGATCATCCCCCAAGACTCCCACAGCCTCAAGGAACTGAAGAGAAAAATGTCCTCCACCGACGACACGGAAGTCCTGGAAGCGGAAGTCCTGGCCTCTACCGCCGCCCTGAAATGGGGAGACTCGTCCGACAGCTGGATAGACATCATCACCCTGGCCCAGGAACTGGGAACGGACTACCGGATCCTCCAGGGCGCCATCAAGAACCAATTTGCGGAACTCCCCGACGAAGCGGGGAATCTCCGCATAGCCTATATCGTGGACATGGTCCAGCAAGGGAAAACCGCGCCGGAAGACTACTGCGCCCAGCGGATCCGGGACATTATCCTGAACGCCCGCAAACACGCCTTGTCGGAAAGCCTGGAACAGGACCTGCTGGAAGATGCCCGCAGAAACAATAAATTTGTTACGTACTGATATGAAGCGATTACTGACGATACTGGCAGGCTCTCTGCTGGGCATGGCAAGCCTGTTTGCCCAGAAGTACCAGAACGGACTGGTAGACAAGACCGTGGCCATACTGGGCGGCGAGGTTATCCTGATCTCGGACATCGAGGCCGAAATCCAGCAGATGCGGGCCGGCGGACAGTCCGTAGACCAACGCATGCGCTGCGAACTGCTGCAGAACATGATGGAAGCCAAGCTGTTTCTGATGCAGGCCCGGCTGGACTCCCTCACCGTGAGCAGCGACATGGTAGAAAGCAACCTTTCCCAGCGGATAGACTACATGCGCACCCAGCTGGGCGGCGATGAGGAGCTGGAGAAGTACTTCGGCAAGCCCCTGTACAAGCTTCGCCAGGAATGGCGTAAAACCCTTGAAGACCAAAGCCTTACAGAGCAGGAGCGCTACCAGGTCGCAGACAACATCCCGGAAGTGACCCCCTACGACGTAAAGCAGTATCTGGACAACACGGATCCGGAAGACCTCCCCGTGGTTCCGGTGAAATACCAGCTGAGCCAGATCTGCGTGTACCCGGACCGGGAAGCCGCCAACCTGGCCGTGAAAGAGCGGCTGCTGTCGCTCCGTGAGCGCATCATCGGCGGAGAGAAATTCGCCACCCTGGCCCGCCTGTATTCCGAAGATCCGGGCAGCGCCCGCCGCGGCGGAGAACTGGGCATGGCCTCCAAGTCCATCTTCTGGCCGGCTTTCTCCGACGCCGCCATGGCCCTGAGACCGGGAACCATTTCCCAGATTGTGGAGACCCCGGACGGATTCCACATCATCGAAGTCATCGAAAAGCGGGGCGACATGTTCAACGCCCGCCACATCCTGCTCAAGCCGCAGTATACGGCCGAAGACCAGGAGAAAGCCTTCCACCGCCTGGACAGCCTCCGGACCAAGATCCAGGAGAAAGAGATCGACTTCGAGCTGGCCGCCCGCTTCTACTCCGAAGACCCGGCCTCCCGCACCAACGGCGGCCAGATGGCAGACCCCGCAACCGGTTCTTCCTACTTCGAGATAGACCAGCTGAAACCGGCCGACTACGCCGCCATCAAAGACCTCCAGCCCGGAGACATTTCGGAGCCGGTGGCCTCCACCGACAATGAAGGGTACGAACAGGGCCGCACCGGCAACCTGGTGTACAAGATTATCCGGGTAGACAAGATTATCCCGGCACATACCGCCACCTTCGAAAACGACTACACCCAGATACTGGAACGGGTCCAGTACAACAAACAGCAGGAGGCCATCGACAAGTTCCTGTCAGAGAAAATCAAAGACACCTACATTGTCATAGACCCCATGTTCGCCCAGTGCGATTTCTCCCGTGAAATCTGGAATACCCGCAAATAGTGCACAAAGGAAGGGGAAATAGAGGACTCTTGTTCTTACCGGCGCTGCTGGCGGCGGCGCTGTGGTCGTTGAAAGCCCAGGAGCAGGAACGGCCGCAGGACGACCGGGTACGCCTCCTGAGCGCCCAAAGCGCCCAGCTCATCCACATCGACAGCGTGGACTACCGGAAGGTGATCGGCCCGGCGCGTTTCCTGCACAACAACACCTACCTGCTCTGCGACACGGCCGTCTGGAACGTGAACACCAACATCATCGACGCCACGGGGCACGTGCGCATCATCCAGGACCAGACCACCCTTTCCAGCTCTTCGCTCCAGTACCGCTCCAACGAGAACCTGGCCATGTTCCGTGGCAAACTGGTGCAGCTGGAAGACAAAGACGGCAACACGCTGCGCACCCGCTACCTAGACTATAACACCAAGGATTCCGTGGCCGTGTTCCAAAGCGGCGGCGCCATGCGCGACAAAGACGGGCAGCTGATAGAGAGCCGCTACGGCCTGTACGACGCCAAAGCCCACCTGTTCACCTTCATCGACCAGGTGAACATGTACATGGACACCACTTTCGTGAAAACCTCCCGCCTGGAGTACCGCAGCGACCTTTCCACGGCCTATTTCGGCTTCGGGACAGACATGTGGCAGGACGACAACATGCTCTCGGCCAACGACGGCTGGTACGACCGCTCCCGGGAACTGTTCTTCTTCCGCCGGGACGTGCACGTGCTCACCAAAAACCAGGAGGCCTGGGCAGACTCCATCTTCTACTACCGCGCCCTGAACAACGTGGACATGATGGGGAAGGTGGAGCTGATGGACACCACCCGGAACGCCTACGCCCTGGCCGGACGCTTTGAGTACCAGGATTCGCTGGGCCAGATAAGGATGACCCGGGACCCGGCCGTGATGTCCGTGACCCAGGAGAACGGGCAGCAGGACACCCTGTATCTGGGGGCCGACGTGCTCCTGATGCGGTCCTACCGCAAATGCGACATCCCCGAAGCCTGGATGGCCGATGCCGACACCCGCCTGAAGCAGATCAGCGGAGACCCGGTGATGGAATACCGGAGGAAAGCGGCCGAAGAGGCCCGCAAGAAGGCGGAAGAAGCGGCCAAGAACAACCCCAACCGTCCGCCCGAAAAGCCCGGCGCCAAGGGTGAGCCGGGCGGCAAAGCGGGAGTGGAGCTACCCCCGGCCGATGCCCCCGCACCTCCGCCGGTCCCCGATGCCGGACCCATCAACTTGCCGGACAGTCTGAAGACTCCGCTGGACAGCCTGAAGACTCCACTGGACAGTCTGAAGACTCCGCCGGACAGTCTGCGGGCACCCGCAGAAGGCCTGAAAGCCCTGGCCGATTCCCTGTCGCCGGCACTTCCGGGCCCGCTTCCCGCCCCAGCAGACAACCTGGCCGCATTGCCGGATTCCCTGGCCACGCCCGCAGAGCCGCCGCTGGACACCACCAAACTCAACTTCCTCTGGGGGGCCAGGAATGTCCGCATGTTCCGGCGGGAAATGCAGATGTCCTGCGACTCGCTGGCCTATACAGACGTGGATTCGCTGGCTCGGCTCTATGGAACGCCCATCGTCTATAACGAGGGCAACAAGCAGTACGCCGCCGACAGCATCTACCTGGCCATCCGGAACCAGGAGGTGGAAAAGGCCCACCTGCTGGACAACGCCTTCATCACCATCAAGGAGGCCCCGGACGCCTACGACCAGATCCGGAGCGTAGAGATGGTGGCCTACTTCGACAAAGACCGGTCCCTGACCCGTTTCGACGCCCTGGGCGGCGCTTCGTCGCTGTTCTACCTCACCGAAGAAGACGCCCTGGCCACAGTGAACAAAGTGGAGTCCAAGATGATCTACGCCACCTTCACCGGCGGCGAGATAGACCATATCTATTACTACGACAACCCGAAGAACGACGGTTATCCCACCGTGCAGCTGCCCAAGGAAGAGAAAACCCTGAAAGGATTCCGCTGGGACCCGGACAAGCAGCCCACCTCCCCGGCGGACGTCACCAGCCTGAAACCCCGGAAAACCGAGCGCCTGCAGTACATCATGCGCCCGCATGCCAACTTCTTCGAGACAGAGGAATACTTCCCGGGCTACATCACCCAGCTGTACCGGGATATCGCCGTCCGGGATTCCCTGGCCGCCGTGCGGGAACAGCAGCGCAGGGCCGCGGCGGATTCCCTGGAGCGCATCTCCCGGGAGACGGACGCCATCCTGGACTCGCTGATGCGCATGGATAAACCCGACAGCCTGGCGCTCCGGGACAGCCTGGGCGTTCTTCCGGACAGCCTGGGCGTTCTTCCGGACAGCCTGGGAATCCATTCCCCGGCCGATTCCACCGCCACGCAGCCCCTGGAGCCCAAGGCCGACACCTTGGGAACGCCCGCCCCCGCAGAGCCGCTCACCCCGGAGCAGCAGAAAGCGCTGGAGAAGGAACGGAAAGCGGCGGAGAAAGCGGCCCGGGAGGCCGAAAAAGCCCAGAGGAAAGCGGAGCGGCAAGCCCGGCTGGAGGCCAAATGGGCCGAAGAAGACCGGCAGTACGAGCAGCGCCAGGCCGCCAAGCAGCAGAAAAAGCTGGAACGGGAAAGGGCCCGGAAACTGAAAGCGCTCCGCCGCCTGGAGAAAAAGGCGCAGAAGGAACGGCGCCTCCTGGAGAAATACCTGGAAAAAGAGCGGCGCAAACAATTGGAAAAACTTCAACAACAAGAAAAAGCTATAGCGGAATGACACAGAAAACGGTATTGGTATCCGGCGGTGCCGGATTCATCGGCTCCCATGTTACGGTGGAACTGATAGCAGCGGGCTACAACGTAGTGGTGGCCGACAATTTCTCCAACTGCGACAGCACCTGTTTCGAAGGCGTGAAAAAAATCACCGGCCGGGAAGACATCCCGCTGGAGAAGGTGGATTTCTGCGACGCAGACGCCGCCAAGGCCCTGTTCCGGAAATACCCCATCGACGCCGTCATCCATTTCGCCGCCTTCAAGGCTGTGGGAGAGTCGGTGGCCAAACCGCTGATGTACTACAAAAACAACCTGCAAAGCTTCATGAACGTGCTGGAGGCGGCTCAGGAGCAGGGCGGATGCCAAGTCCTGTTTTCCTCGTCGGCCACCGTGTACGGAGAACCGGACCAGGTGCCCGTCACCGAGAAATCGCCCCGGAAACCCGCCACCTCTCCCTACGGCAACACCAAGCAGATGTGTGAAGACATCCTGCAGGATACGGTGAAAGCCAGCGGCGGCAGCATCAAGGGCATCCTGCTGCGCTATTTCAACCCCATCGGAGCCCATCCCAGCGCCCTGATCGGCGAGCTACCCCGCGGAGTTCCCAACAATCTGGTCCCGTTCATCACCCAGACGGCCATTGGCAAACGGGAGGTCCTGAGCATCTTCGGAAACGACTATCCCACCCCGGACGGCACCTGCCTCAGGGACTATATAGACATCGTGGACCTGGCTAAAGCCCATGTCTATGCCGTCACCCGCATGGTGGAAGGGAAGATGAAGGAAGACTGCGAGATTTTCAATATCGGCACCGGGCGCCCCGTGAGCGTGCTGGAGCTGGTGAACGCCTTTGAAAAGGTGAACGGGCTCAAACTCAATTACAAGTTCGCCCCCCGCCGCGCAGGCGATGTCACCGCCATCTGGGCAGACCCTTCCCTGGCCAACCGGGAACTGGGCTGGAAGGCCACCCGCACGGTAGAGGAAACCTTGCAGGCCGCCTGGGCCTGGGAAAAGCACCTGGCCGGAAAAGACTGACACTAAACCACATAATGATATGAAAAAGTTATTCCTTCTGTTTGTAAGCGGGCTGCTCTGCGCCCTGTCCTATGCACAGGAGCCCGTGACATTCACGGCGCAGCAAGACCACCAGAACATGATGGACCAGCTGGGCATCAAGTCTATCCGTCGCGGCTTCGACGCAGACCAGAAGAGCCCCTACGCCGCCAACTACGACGAGAGCAAAGCCAATCCCTTCCCGGTGCTCCCGGAACTGATGAAGACCAAGGCCGGGAAGAAAGTCACCACCGCCAAGCAGTGGTGGGACGTGAGAAGGCCGGAAATCGTGGAGGATTTCGAGCGCGAAGTGTACGGCCGCGTACCGGAAAACGTGCCGGACGTAACCTGGACCGTGGAAGTGGAAGAAATGGAATATGTGGGCATGATCCGGGCCAAGGCCAAGCAGCTCATAGGCCATGTGGACAACTCCGCCTGCCCTTCCATCAACGTAGATATCAAGATGGTAGTGGTGACCCCGGCCGATGCCAAGGGGCCCGTTCCGCTGCTGATGATGTTCGGCGGGGCCAACCTGCCGAACCCCGTGAAGCCGTACGGAGACGACATGGCCGTGATTAACAAGGCCGTGCGCCGCATGCTGGAAAACGACCCGGAAACGGCCGAACTCATGAAGAAATATCCGGCCTGGCAGCCCTTCGAACCGGCCAATCCCTTTGCCATGTTCATGCGCCCGCAGCAGGCTCCCGGCCAGGATCCGCCGTCCAACCAGCAGCTGCTCGCCGCCGGCTGGGGCTATGCCATGATAGACCCTTCCAGCATCCAGGCCGACAACGGAGCCGGTCTCACCCGGGGGATCATCGGCCTGGTGAACAAGGGCCAGCCGCGCAAACCGGACGACTGGGGTTCCCTGCGTGCATGGGCCTGGGGTGCCGCCCGCGGCCTCGACTACCTGGAGACCGACCCGGATGTAGATGCCAAACACGTGGGCATTGAAGGGGTCTCCCGTTACGGAAAAGCCGCGCTGGTCACGCTGGCCTTCGAGGAGCGCTTCTACATGGGCCTCATCGGATCGTCCGGAAAGGGCGGGGCCGCGCTGCACCGCCGCATCTTCGGCGAAGGGATGGAGAACCTGGCCAATTCCGGAGAATATCACTGGATGGCCGGCAACTACATTAAATACTGCGCCATCGAGTCCAAGACCGGTGCCTGGAATGCCGACATGCTGCCGGTAGATTCCCACGAACTGATTGCACTCTGCGCTCCCCGCCTGGTGTTCATCAGCTACGGCATCCCCGAAAAGGGAGACGACCTGTGGCTGGACCAGTACGGCAGCTGGCAGGCCACGGTTGCGGCCGGAGAAGCCTTCAAACTGCTGGGTGCCAAAGATCTGGGCGTTTCCAACGACTACCGGAAAGAACCCATGCCGCCGGTCCTGACCGGTCTGCTGGACGGCGAACTGGCCTGGCGCCAGCACGACGGCGGCCACACCGACGCCCCCAACATGAAGTATTTCATCCAGTGGGCCAGCGAAAAGATGCACTGGCAGAAATAGTTACAGCTTAAGAGCAAGCCAAGTCCGGAAGGCGGCGCGATAACTTTCTCCTACGGGGATGGTCGCGCCGTCTTCCATGATGATACCGGTGGCGGTGGCCTCCCGAATCCGTGACAGCGGAACGATATAAGACCGGTGCACCCGCATGAAGCGTTCCGGCGGCAGCTGCTCCATCAGGCGCTTGAGGCTGTAGAGCACCACCAGGGGCGCATCCTGACCGTCCAGGTAGATTTTGATGTATTCGCTCATTCCCTCTACATAGCGGATCCGGTCCACCTCTACGGACACGGTCTTGTAATCGGTCTTGAAGCGGAGAACCTGCTGCTCCGGCTGCGACGCCGCGGCCTTGCGGCGGGTTTCTACGATGTCGCGCACTTTGTCGGCCTGTTCCCGGAATTCCGCCAGGCTGAAGGGCTTCACCAGATAGCCCACGGCGTTGACCCGGAAGCCTTCCAGGGCATATTCGGCATAGGCGGTGGTGAAAACCACGAGCGGAGGCTGCTCCAGCGAGCGCACGAACTCCAGTCCGGAGACATCCGGCATATTGATATCCACGAAGAGGACATCGGCCGCGGAAACATAGCCGGTGGCCTCCCGGGCCGATGTACAGGCGGCCAGCACCTCCAGATACGGCAGCTTGGCCGCATATAGCTCCAGCTGGCGCAGGGCCAGGGGTTCGTCGTCCAGAAGAAGGGCTTTGATCATACGGCAGCCTCCCTTTCCGGCAAGATCAGCAAGACGCAGTACTGGTCCTGCTCCTGCCCGATCTGCAGGGTATAAGCCCCGCCATACATCAGATCCAGGCGCTTCCGGACATTTTCCAGGCCGATTCCGTGCGCCCCCGCCGCCTTTTCCCCTCGCATCGAATTGGTGCAGCGGAAGACAATCTGCCGGTTTTCCAGCGCCACCGATACGGCGATGGAAGAAGGCGCCTCATAACTGATGCCGTGTTTGAACGCATTCTCCACGAAGGACGCCATCACCAGCGGCGGCACCTCCGCCCCGTTGGCCTTGTCCGGCACGGAGAGGGTGATGGAGACGGAATCGGGATAACGCAGCCGCATCAGGGACACATAGTGCCGCAGAAAATCCAGTTCCCGCTGCAGGGGGATGGTGGGAGCGGTGCCGTCGTACAGGACGATCCGCATGAGCTTGGAGAATTCCTCTATGCTTTCCTTGGCCTTTTCCGGGTCTATGTCCACCAGGGCGTGGATATTGTTGAGGGTGTTCATAAAGAAATGCGGATTAATCTGATACCGAAGCATTTCCAGTTGTTTTCCCAGATTCTCCGCGCGCAGCTCCTGCATCTTTTGCTCACTGCGGAGGGCATTGAACATGGCCTTTACACCCAGATTCACCGCCAGCACCAGCACCCCCATGATTACCTTCATCACTTCCGGTGTCATGGGCCTGCGGCCGTCCGGAGGAGCCGGACGCCCATCTTCCCAGCCGAACGGCCCGCCCATAGGCGGAATGCCCGGTTCCGGCTGCGGCGGGCGGTTGCCGGCGCCAAGGCAATACACGGCAAAAAGGACCAGCAGTACTAACGTGACGGCGATATAGGCCGGATATTTCTTTTTTAGAAGGAGAGGGGCCGCCAAAGCGTTATGGAGGAGGAAGAGCACCAGGAAGGGCAGGATACCCAACCAGTTCTGAAACACCGTATCCCAAGAAAAAGGATCTCCCTGGGAAAAGGCCTGCAACAGGTACAACAGGGGTACCAGGGCAAAGACCACGGCCCAGGCCACGGCATACAGCGCATTTTCCTGTTTGTTCAACTTATCCATCCGGCACAAAATTACACAATTTTCCCGGTGATGCCGCAGGGTTCGCTGAAGAAAAACGGGGGTTCGCTGAATAATTTTTCCTGCGGCAAAGCTTTTGATTCAGTGCCTGCAGTGAAATTTTTGTGTATCTAAAATCTAACGGTTATGAAGAAGGTTTTGTGCATGCTCCTTCCCGTTGCGATAGCGGCGGCAGGATGCGAGAAGGAAAACATCTGGGGTTCCGTGGAAGATCCCTGGGGTAATAACAACAGCAACAGCAGCAACCAGCAGACCTTGACCTACACGGCCGGGGAAAACAACACCGTGGACTTTTCCGCGGCCGAAGACAAGGAAGACCTGATCGAGAACACCAGCTTCGACCGGACCATCGCCATTGTCTACTCTGCTTCGGGCGCCACCGTATCCGGCGACGCCAACGGCATCGTGCAAGTGAGCGGCAACAAGGTTACGGCCGACAACACCGCCACCTCTGAAAAAGTGATGTACAAACTCAGCGGAACGGCCGCCGACGGGTACTTCAAAGTGTATTCCAAGAACAAGCAGGCCATTGTTCTGGACGGGGTTTCCCTGACCAACCCGTCCGGCGCCGCCATCAACAACCAGGGCAAGAAACGCTGTTTTGTAGTGGTCAACGGCAACAATTCACTGACAGACGGCAGTTCCTATACCTCCACGCCCGCCGATGAGGACGAAAAGGCGGCCTTCTTCTCCGAAGGCCAGCTCATCTTCAGCGGCGAGGGCAGCCTGACGGTAAACGCCAAGGGGAAGTCCGGCATCACCTCCGACGACTATGTGCGTTTCGTGGCGTCGCCCACCGTCACCGTCTCCTCCAGCGCCGGTCACGGGATCCGGGGCAAGGACGCAGTCGTGATTTCCGGCGGCACACTGGACGTGACCGTGTCGGCCGCCATGAAAAAAGGCATGACCTCCGACTCGCTGGTGGTCTTCAACGGCGGCGTCACCACCATCAACGTATCCGGAGGCACGGCCTATGACGACGACGACCAGGAGTACAAGGCCTCTGCTGGCGTAAAGGCCGACCAGCTCTTTGTGATGAATGCCGGCTCCCTCACCGTCTCCAACTCGGGACAGGGCGGCAAGGGAATCAGCGGCGACGGGAAAGGTTACTTCCAGGGCGGCAGCGTAAAAGTGGAAGTGACCGGCAGCAACTACGGCCAGTCCTCCTCCGGCATGGGCCCCGGCGGCTGGGGCGGCTCAAGTTCCTCTTCCAGCGACAATTCCAAGAGCGCCAAGGGTATCAAGTTCGACGGCAACCTCTATATTACGGCCGGTGAGATTGTCTCTACGGCGGCAAACCATGAGGCCATCGAGAGCAAGGGCGTCCTGGAAATCAGCGGCGGCACGGTTTACGCGCAGTCCAAGGACGACGCCATCAACGCAGCCGGCGACATGGCCATCACGGGCGGCACCGTCTGCGCCTACTCTACCGGAAACGACGGCCTGGACGCCAACGGCAATCTTTATCTGGAGGGCGGGCTCGTCTATGCGATTGGCAGCGGCGGTGCGGAAGTGGCCATCGACGCCAACACCGAAGGCGGGAAGAAACTGTACGTGAACGGTGGCACCATCGTGGCCATCGGCGGACTGGAAAACGGCGCCGTGCTCTCGCAGGCCTGCTACAGCGCCTCCTCCTGGAGCAAGGGAGCCTGGTACGGCCTCACCCTCGGCGACAAGACCGTCGCCTTCAAGACTCCCTCCAGTGCCGGAAGCGGCCTGGTGGTCTCCGGCTCCTCCGAGCCTGCCCTGAAAAGCGGCGTCACCGTGAGCGGCGGCACCACCCTGTCGGGCGGCCTGCTCAATGCCGACGGCACCGTCTCCGGCGGAACGGCCGTGAGCCTGTCGGCCTACAGCGGCGGCATGGGTATGGGAGGTGGTATGGGCGGCCCCGGCGGACACGGAAGATAAACTGTAATGAACGGCATACCATGAAAAAGATACTCACCTTATTGGCTTCGGCCCTGCTGCTCTGCGGAGCGGCAGGTGCCCAGGAGCCCCAGAAAATGAACAAGAAAAACCTGGTCATCAAGGAGTGGAACACAGACCCCAAGGGCGTCAACAAGGTCCTGGACCATGTGACCACCTTCAATGCCGCCGGGCAGAAGATCGAGGAAATCGAGTACACCACCTCCGGCCAGAAATGGCGCAAGCGCTTCGAATACGGGGCCGACGGCAAGGTGTCCAAGGAGTACGTTTACGACGAGCGCAACCGGCTACAGACCTACAAGACCTTCGAATTCAACGAGTTCGGCAAGAAAAGAGTGCAGTACACCTATAGCGCCAAGGGCAAACTGCTCTCCATAAAGAACTACGAATACATCGCCCAAGATGCCGGAAACTGAACATATCAACTTTAGCGGAATGCTGGGCAGGTTCTCGCCCATCGGCCTGGAGGAGATGGAATCCATCAAACTGATGAACCGGATAGATTCCAAGTACCTCACCAATGAGCAGACCCTTCTGGAGGTGCTTGCCGATGCGGCTGAGGCCGGCTACCGGGTGCTGGAGACTGGGGGCGAGCGGATATCGGCCTATGATTCCGTCTATTACGATACGGACGGGCTCCGGATGTTCTACGACCACCATAACCGGCGGCTGGTCAGACAGAAAGTACGTACCCGCTGTTATGTGAATTCCGGGCTCACATTCCTGGAAATCAAGCGGAAGAACAACAAGGGGCGCACCAAGAAAAAGCGGATCCGTATCCCCCAGGGGCAGCTGCAAAGCTTCTCCGCCAACCCGGAAGCCTGCGCCTATCTGGAGGCCCATTCCTGGTTCCGTGCCCAGGAACTGTCTCCGTCGGCCGAAACCCTGTTCTGCCGGATTACCCTGGTAAACCCGGCGAAGACCGAGCGCCTGACCATAGACACCCGGCTCTGTTTCAAGAATTTCCGTACAGAAAAGGAGACTTCGCTGCAGGATGCTGTGATCATTGAGCTCAAACAGGACGGCCGGGCAGCCAGCCAGATGAAAGGGATTCTGCTGGACCACCGGGTAAAGCCCGTCCGCATCAGCAAATACTGCATCGCGCTCACCCTCACGGACCCTTCCGCCAAGACGGGACGATTCAAAGTGAAGGTGCGCACCATAGAGAAAACCATCGGCAAAAAACTTGTAACAATATGATTATCGACAAATTATTCCGCTTCGTCCAGGACGACCCCGCCGCCTTCGGCAATGTGGACATCGACGACGACATGCTTCTTGACGTCCAGACCATCACGGACGCCATGATGACCACCGCCCAGAAAGTGGGCGAACTGGGCATCCGCTTCGCCATCAACCTGGCCGTGTGCTGGATCCTGGTGCATTTCTTCTACTATCGCAAAAGCCAGCGCCGGGACTACTACTTCACTTTCCTGGTGTTTTCGTCGGCCATGCTCACCCTGCTCTATATCATGGGAAACGTGGAAGTGGGCGTGGGACTCACCCTGGGCCTGTTCGCCATCTTCGGGGTCATCCGTTACCGGACAGAGACCGTGCCCATCCGGGAAATGACTTACCTGTTCGTGATCATCGCCCTGGCGGCGGTGAACGGCCTGGCGCCCCTGTACCATGTTGTAGACCTGTCCACCACGCCGCACTATGTCCTGGGCTGGGGCAATGTAGGCGTGATGGCGCTGGTGAACCTGCTCATCGTGCTGCTGATCTGGATCCTGGAAAGTGACAGCCTGGTCAAGCACACCACCACCAAACTGGTCTTGTACGACCGCATCGAACTCATTGTCCCCGAGCGCCGGGAAGAACTGCTGGCCGACCTGGAAAAGCGCCTGGGCGTGAAGGTGGACAATGTTGAGATCGGCCATGTGGACTTTCTGAAAGACGCCGCTTTTATCAAAGTGTTTTACCGGCTGGGGAAGGGCGAGGCGAACTCCGTCAATACCATCACCCGGGCCAAAGATTACATTGGATAGCCATGAAAAGGATGTTACTGACGCTGGCCCTGCTGGTGCCGGCCCTCTCTTTTGCCCAGGATATGGAATTCGGAGGGCGTGCCTCCGTAGAGTTGGACTACAAGATCAAGAAGGGCCTCCACCTCACCTTCGAGGAAGAGATCCGGGCCGATGAAAACTTCAGCGAGCTTAACCGCCTGCAAACCACCGTCGGCCTCACCTACAAGCCCATTTCCTGGCTCAAGCTGGGCGTGGGTTACACCCTGATCAACCCCTTCAAGACCGGGAAGGAACTGGACGACGGGACGCTTTATACCGGCTTCTGGAGTCCCCGCCACCGGGTCTATGCCGACGTTACCGGTATCTATAAGCTGGGGCAGTTCCAGTTCTCCCTGCGGGAGCGCCTGCAGTTCACCCACAACACAGACGCCGACTTGAATATCTACCAGAGCAACCCGAACGCCCTGGCCCTGAAAAGCCGCGTGGGCGTGAAGTATAAAGGCTGGTCCATGGTGGAACCGTCCCTGTCTTTCGAGGTGCGCACCGCCCTGAACGACCCCTGGGGTACCACCTCCGGCAGTCAGCAGACCAACAAATCCGGAAATACCTACTATGCCTACACGCCCGCCGGTTACACCCACGTGTACAACAACCGCTACCGGGTGAACCTGGGGGCCGACATCAACATCACCAAGCAGCACACCATCAAGCCTTACATCATGCTGGATGCGCTGGGCGACTATGAGATAGACACCAACGGAGAAGGCACCCGCCTTTTCAGCGCCGGCTACAACGACCGCTTCATGGCCACCGTGGGGATCGGCTACACCTTCTCCTTCTAGCTCTTCTATTGGCTCCTTCCAGTTTTCCCTTTTAGCGGCCCTTAGGCAATAAAACGGCCCCTGCACTGCTGCAGAGGCCGTTATTGCTTATGGAGAGGGCGGTTTTTATTTACCCAGACCTTTCTTTACAGCGGCGCTGAGTTCGTCGTACAGGGCGTCGGTTTTCTCGAGAAGCTCCTTGCGGATGCTGTTGTAGCAGAGCTTGGGTTTCTCTGCACCGGAACTCTTGACCACCTTGTCGCGGAGGTCATTGTACAGATCCACAGCCTTGTCGATGAGGTTGGTCACTTCGTCGGCGCTCTTGCCGGGGTTCATGTTCAGGAACAGGGTGCAGTCGTCGATGAATGCGCCAATCACATACTGGATGTCTTTCTTGATGTCTCTTAAATTCATATCGTTCTGAATTAATTCGGTGCAAAGATAGTGATTATTTTTGAATATCGGCCCGCTTCTTTACCTTGATCTGCCTTTTGGGGAAAACTCGTCCACGGTTTCCGGCCGATTTCATGGCCGAACTGCATGAAATGAACATCTCGGCCATGGAAAGGCCTCATTTTCGTGGACGAACGGGGCGTTGGGCTAAGCTCAGCCACGTTTGAGGCCGTTTTCGTGCTCGGTGTGGGGGGTCGCAAATCATTTAACAATCCGGGACACGGGTTTTGTGAAGGTGGGACGGGAGTTTCCATCCAGCGCCCTATTTTTGCCAGCACAACAATCGCAAAACTACTATGGGCAAAACAGAAACGAAAGAATTGTACTTTTCACCTGAAACACAGGTGTTTGGAATGCAGATGGAAGGAGGGATCCTTACCATCAGCGGCAAAGGGGCCGGGCTTATCGGAGCCGGCGTAGATGAAAGTGATGCAGATAGTAACGGAAGTATTTGGTAAGCTTATGAAAACAACCTCATTATTCGCATCCAGCGCTCTGCTCGCAGCCATTGTTACCGGATGCACGCAAGAATTACTTGACACACCGGTCCCTTCTCTCCCGGACAATCCCGGAGACAAAGTCACGCTCACCGTATCGGCTGTTACCAAGAATCCTGAAGTCTCGGATGAGACCGGAACCAAAGTTTCCTATGGCTCTGCCGATGCCACCTGGGAAACGGGGGACCAGATTTTCCTGATCAAAAACGACGGAACCACAATCACGCTCACTCTCACTGATGGCGCCGGAACCACATCCGGTGAATTCTCCTCCACGGACCCGGTTGTGGCGGGCACCTATATTCCGTATGCCGTGAGCAAAACCTCTTTGGATAAAGGCTTCGTAAGCGTATCGGCAGGCGTCATCACCCTGAATCTGAGCACCCCGGGCGGCGGCTCGCTGGCAGATGCCCTGGAGCATGATATCCTCAAAGGGACGCCGGTGGACCTAACCGCCGACCAGACCACCGCGACGATTGGGAACCTTAGCACGCACATTTTGAGCTATTTGCGTTTCCGGTTCACAAGCACGTCCAAGGCCATCACTGCCATCGGAATGGACTCGGCCGGCGGCGTGTACAGGACGGTGAACATCGCGGCGAATGGTACAGTCAGCGGAAGTGATTCCTCGGCCGATGTGGTCAATGTCACGGCATCGGACGACGGTGCCGGGACCTACGCCGGCTACTTTGCCGTTCTGGGCAGCACCTCCACCAGCCTGATGGCTCATGCCGAAGATGAGGACGGAGGTCAATACACCCGGCTGGTGTCAACGAAAACAGCCGACTATACGGCGGGGAATGTTTATGGAAAGACAATTACCCTCACTTCCGACATGGTATCGGCTGCCGCGACAGGCTCCCTCAGCGGACACTCCTGGAAAAACCTGGGCCTGAGTGTGAAATGGGCCGAATTCAATGTCGGATCTTCCAGCGAGTATTCGTATGATTATAATATCTACAACCAATCTGGGACTTCGGCCGGTATCAGCGTCGCAGATGGTTGGGCCGGATGGCGTATTCCTACCCGGGCAGAGGTGCAAGAGCTCTTCTACGCGAGTACCAGGGAGTGGATAACCGGTTCGAACAATGGAGTAAAATTCAATTGCAATGGCAGTTATCTCGCCGTGGGAGCAGGAGGGTATTGGAGAACGAGGGACGACGGCTATACAGACCGCGCTTATCAAGACGGGACAAGTGCTATTTTCTATATTAATGAATGTACTCCCGATAATGGCTCTTATGCACAATATTGGGCAATAATTGGTAGTTCTGGATCAGCGTTGAGTTTTGGCTACTCTAATTTAGGAAACTCTAAGTTCTCGTTTTACAATTCCTCTGCCATGCGCCTTGTCTGCGACTACGAATAATTCGCTATCTTTGTAAGCGTGAAGCGCTTAGCCTTCATACTGCTCACCCTTCTCGCCGTCGCGTGCTCGCGGAGCAGCGGCGGCGGGGCGGAGCGTCTGCCGGACTTGCCGCAGCCGCTCTCCACGCCGTATGTGATGGCTCTGAATGGGGAAGTGACCCTTTTCGGCGGGCATACGGACGGCTTCCTGCTGTCGCAGTCGGCCTGGTACCTCAAAGGCGGTGCCTGGCATGAAGTGCCCATGAAATACCCGCACGACCATGCTTTCTGCACGCTCCTGCCGGACGGGCGGGTGATGCTTGGCGGCGGCAGCGCGGAAGCCTTCGGCATCGGCCAGAGCTGGGGCGTTGAAATCTATGACCCGGCCACGCACAGTTTCACGGCCGAGGGCATCCTGGACCGCAAACGCGCCGGGGCATCGGCCCTGGCCCTGCCGGACGGAAAGGTGCTGGTGAGCGGCAACTGGTACGCCCCCGATGCGATGGAAATCTATGAGCCGGGAAAAGGGTTCTCCTTCCTGAAAGAGGTCACTGTGCAGCGCAACACTCCTTACATCCTGGCATCGGCCCCGGACAATGCCATCGTCTTCTCCGGACTGGACAATTACGGCAAACCCTCCGACGGCACGGTGGACCGGCTGCAAGGAGACCCTTTCCATGAGCCCCTGCTGGACGAGTGGGAGCCATGGGCCGCCCAGCGGACCAACCTTTCCATCGGCGAGTACGCCCACCTGGTGCTGGCCCGGCACCGGGAAAGCGGGGAATGGGGCATCCTGCGCATCAGCGGCGAGCAGTTCTCCCTGCTGGAAACGGACCGGCCCCTTCCCGCGCGTTCCGAAGCCGGCGCTTACATCTGGAGCCAACTGGCCGTGGACCGCAGCCGCCGGAGCGCCTACACCTTCGGCATTGACACCGAAGGGAACGCCTGCATCGCCCGCATCTGCTACGACCCCATCTTCGACGGCACCCCAGCCGAAGTAACTCTGACAGTGTTCTCCGGCCCTTTCCCGATGGCAGACACCTTCGCCATGCTCCCCGACGGGACGCTTGTCCACGCCGGCGGCACCCGCTTTTCTTCTGTCGCAGACACCCCGGCGGGGGACAATTTCAAAACCGTCCGGGAAGTCTGGGCTTTTCCCACCGGGGCGGCGTCAAAGGCCGATTTCCCCTGGCTCTGGGTCCTGGTCGGCGGCCTGCTGATTCTCGTTGCGGGCGTTATATTCATCGGTCTCAAGCATCCCGCCCCGCCGGAAGAGGCAGAAGACACGCCGGTCACGCGGCAACTGACCGAGCAACTCTCGCAAATCATCGAGGAGGAGGAGCTTTTCAAGCAGCCGGACCTTCGCGTCACCGACATCGCCGCCCGGCTGGCCACCAACCGCACTTACATCAGCGCCATCATCAAGAGCCTTTCCGGGGATAACTTCTCCAACCTGATCAACGGCTACCGCGTCCGCTACGCGCAGAAGCTGATGAAGGAACACCCGGAGATGAGCATCTCTGAGATTGCCACCGAAAGCGGATTCTCCTCCCGCAGCGCTTTCTACCGCAACTTCAAAGACGTCACCGGCCTGAATCCGGCCGATTGGAAAAAGCAGGCTGCAGAGTAACCAGACAGGTCTTTTTCACCGACAAAACCGGCCGGTTCACCGATTAAATTACGATTAGACGCGTACAGGGCGTACTTTTGTGCCGAAAAACACATACCGCCATGAACCCTGTCATCCGCATCTCCACTCTCGTCGCAGTCCTGCTGCTTTCCGTCCTACCGCTCCGTGCCGAAAAAGAAAAGGAGCCCGAACAGCAGCGCGACCGGGTTGTCGCCGTCCCCGTGAAAAAAGAGATTGCCAAATCCGGCTGGAACGTGGGCCTGATGCCTGCCTTCAACTACAGCACCGACCTGGGTTTCTCGTTCGGCGCCCTGGCGCAGGTCTTCCATTACGGCGACGGTTCCGACTATCCCAACTATAGGCATAAATTCATGGTGAACGCCATGCTGTATACCAAAGGCGCCAAGCAGGTAACGATGAACTACGACTCCAAGCACCTGATTCCGGGCTACCGCGTGACGGCCGACATCTCCTATATGGACAATCCCCTGTACGGATTCTACGGATTCAACGGCGCCGTGTCGCCCTATTATGCCGGGCTGGACCTGCACAAAGGGGCCGACAAGCAGGACGGCATCGCCTTCTATGCCAATTACCAGCGGCAACTGCGGGCCAGCCTGGACCTCCAGGGGCGCATGGCGGACCACCTGACCTGGATTGGCGGCGCCGCCTATTCCTGGCAGTCCTACAGCCCGGTTTCGCTGCCGGTGTATGCCGCTTCCGGCTCGCTCTACGAGCAGTACTTGGAGGAAGGGCTCATCCCCGCGGAAGACACCCACGGGCACCGGGCCGAGCTCAAAGCCGGGCTGCTGTACGACACCCGGGACTTCGAGCCCCAGCCCGCCCGGGGCATTTATGCCTCTGTCACCGCCATAGCCGGGTCGAGCTTTTCCGACGGCGGGGCCAAAGGGTCGCTGGTGCTGTCGGCCGACTTCCGCCACTACATCTCCATCTTCCCCGACCGGCTCACGTTTGCGTACCAGCTGGCGTACAGCGGCCTGGTGGCCGGTTCCCTTCCCTTCTACGCGATGCCGTCCTTTGCGATGCGCGGCACCTACAGCAGCCGGATCAAGGGGAACGGTGTAGCCTGGGCCAGCGCCGACGCGCGCCTTCGGCTGGCATCCTTCCAGGCATTCAAACAGAATTTCCAGCTGGGGCTGGTAGGCTTTGCCGATGCAGGGGCTGTCGTACAGACCTGCCGTCTGGCCGAGCAGGCCGCCCTGGGCCACCGGACCGTGGAGAAAACCCTGGACGGGGAACAAATGGGCCCCTATGCCAGCATCTACGACCCGGCCATTGCCAACCGCGAGCGGCTGCACACCAGCGTGGGCGGCGGATTCTGGTTCTCGATGAACCGGAATTTCATCACGGCCGTAGAGTTCGGACACCCGCTGCACGCGCAGGACGGCAGCTTCGGCCTTTACATCAATTTAGGATTTTCGTTCTGAATTGTGTATTTTTGCGTGGCCTATGTCACGCGAAAGAAAACTCATATTCCTGGGCGTTGTCGGGGCGCTGCTCATCGTGCCTTCCATTCTGCCCTACCTGATCGGAGGTGTGGTCCTTCCTTGGTGGGCCCTTGCCCTCTATGCCGGTTTGGTTCTTGTGAATGCATCTGTATATCTGGTTTTCCGTTGTGTGCTGATAGACCGTTTTCTGGTACCCGGGCGGAAATGGGCTTTTCTGGGATGGGCGCTGCTTGTGTTCGTGGCGGCCTGTCTTGTCCAGCTATCAGCCCTTGACGGAAGTGCCCGGGCTCATATCGACGCGGATATCACGGTCGGAGACTTTCTCGGATTCGGGGTGGTTCTCTCCCAGAAAGCCATGGCGGTAATGCTGGCTCTTTTCAGTGCCCTGACAGCGCTGGCTGTCTCTTTTTCGGACCAGTGGCGCCGCGCCGCCTTCCGTTACCATCAGGCCGAGCGGGACAATCAGGCCCTGTCGGCCGACCTGGACCAGCTGAAAGGAGAGATGGACGCCCTGAAACGGCCTGCCGCGCAGCCGGAAAGCATTTCCGTGAAAATCGATCTGGTGATGACGCAGATTCCCCTGGAGGACATCCTGTACATCAAGAGCGACGGCGACTACATTGTCCTGCACCTTTCCGACGGCCGGGCGCCGATGGTCCTGATGACCCTGAAAGCCATGGAGAAGCAGCTCCCCTTCGACCGTTTCTGCCGCATCCACCGCTCCTACCTGGTCAACCTCTCGAAAGTACAGGGGATGCGGGGCGGGAAAATCCGGGTCGGCGCAGAAGAGCTTCCGCTGTCAGACTCCTGCAAGGCCGCTTTCTTTGAGCTGCTTTCCCATAAGTCCATCGTCCTGAAGACAGAATAAACCCTTTGATTCCTAATTAAATACATCATACAGTTATGGATATACGGATTGGTAACGGATACGACGTGCATGCTCTGGCTCCCGGTCTCCCGATGTGGCTGGGCGGCGTGAAGATTCCCTCGGAAACGGGCTTTGTGGCCCATTCAGACGGTGATGTGGCCATCCACGCCCTGTGCGACGCCCTGCTGGGCGCCCTGGCGCTGGGGGATATCGGCCACTTGTTCCCGGACACCAGCGCCGAGTGGAGAGGCGTAGACAGCAAACTGCTCCTGGAAAAAGTGGTGGCGCTGGTCCATGAACACGGATATCGGGTTGGCAATGCCGACATTACCATCGCCCTGCAGCGCCCCAAACTGGCCCCGCATATCCAGGCCATGCGGGAAACCCTGGCTCCCATCCTGGGTGTAGAGCCGGAGCGGGTGTCCGTGAAGGCCACCACCACCGAGCGCCTGGGCTTTGTGGGCCGCTGCGAAGGCTGCGAGGTCTGGGCCAGCGCACTGCTCCTTCAATCATAATGATTTATTATTAATTTTTTTAAAAAATCCTTTGATAAGCGGAAAATATACCGTACATTTGCCCCCGAAAAGGTTAGAGAGTATAAGTGTACTTAAATTTAACTATTATGAAGAAGGTATTTATGTCTGTTGCAGTGCTGGCCATGATGATCGCCGCCACTGCTTGCGGCAACAACAATTCCAAGAAGGCAGAAGCTGCCGCCGAAGAGGCTGCAGAGACCGTTGAGGAAGTTGTAGAGGCCGCCGCCGATTCCGTAGCCGTGGCTGCCGAAGCCGCCGCCGAAGCTATCGACAACGCCCAGTAATTTTTCCGCTTCTTGCGCGGATGCGTGTTGTCCCGAGGATTTTTTCCCCGGGATTTTTTGTATCTTTACGGGTCTAAAGAAACAGGCCGATGGCAACTACAGTCAAGAAATCCAAGTCCGTGTGGTTCTGCTCCCACTGCGGCAATGAATATTCCAAGTGGATGGGCCGCTGCCCCGCCTGCGGGGAGTGGAATACCATGGTGGAACGGGAAGTGGTGACCGGGAAGCGCCCGGCAGCGGTTTCCGTGCCGGGTGCGGGCCATAAGCCGCAGCCGCTGAAGGAAGTTTCCACCTCGGTGGAAGACCGCATCTCGCTGGGCAGCACGGAAGTGGACCGCCTGCTGGGCGGCGGCATCGTCCAGGGCTCCCTGGTGCTGATGGGCGGCGAGCCCGGTATCGGCAAATCCACCCTTTCGCTGCAGCTTCCCCTGCGCCGCCCGGAGCTGAAAACCCTCTATGTCACCGGCGAAGAAAGCGTGAAGCAGGTGAAAATGCGGGCGGACCGCCTGGGCGGAGACGCCTCCAACTGCTACATCTACAGTGAAACGGACATGACCGCCATTGTGGGAGAAGCCCAGGAAGTGGCCCCGGACCTGATGATCGTGGACTCGGTGCAGACGATGTACTGCCCCTCGGTGGAATCCACCGCCGGCTCCGTGAGCCAGATCAAGGAAGTGGCCGCCACCCTGCTCCGCTTTGCCAAGGAAACCGGCATCCCGGTCATCCTGATTGGCCATATTACCAAGGAAGGCTCCATCGCCGGCCCCAAGATCCTGGAGCACATCGTGGACGTGGTGCTGCAGTTCGAAGGAGAGAACCGGGGCGCCTACCGCGTGCTCCGGAGCATCAAGAACCGCTTCGGCTCCACCAGCGAACTGGCCGTGTTCGAGATGACGGGGACGGGGCTTCGGGAAGTGGCGAACCCCTCGGAAATGCTCATTCCCATGCATGAAGAGGGCCTTAGCGGAACGGCCATATCGGCCATGCTGGACGGGAACCGGCCTTTCTTGTTCGAGGTTCAGGCGCTGGTGTCGTCGGCCGTGTACGGGACGGCGCAGCGCAGTGCCACGGGCTTCGACGTGCGCCGCCTGAACATGCTGCTGGCCGTGCTGGAACGCCGGGCGGGCTTCAAACTGGCCCAGAAAGATGTGTTCCTGAACATGGCCGGCGGCCTCCGGATTACAGACCCCGCCTGCGACCTGGCGGTGATCTGCGCCGTGCTTTCCTCCAACTTCGACTACCCCATCCCCTCGGATGTCTGCTTCGCCGGAGAAGTGGGCCTCAGCGGGGAAATCCGCCCCGTTTCACAGGCCGAAAGGCGGGCCGTGGAGGCGGAGCGGCTGGGCTTCAAACGCATTTTCGTGAGTTCCTATACCCATTTCGACCGCAAACCTACCGGTATAGAGGTAGTGAAGGTGGCCGATATCCCCGCCCTGGTAAGGGCCCTGTTCAAATAATCTTAAAAAACGGACGATATGAAAATCAAGTTATTCCTTTCTCTTGCCGCCGCCCTCCTTCTGGGCGCAGTCTCGCTCCGGGCCCAGGAGGCCAAAGACCTGGATCCCCAATACGCCAAAGACCTGATCAAAAGCGGCCAGGCCCCGGATTTCACCTTACCCGGGACAGATGGCAAGACCTATTCCCTCAAAGACTTCCGCGGAAAAACCCTCATCCTGGACTTCTGGGCCACCTGGTGCCCGGACTGCCGGGAAGAGATGCCCAAGCTGCTGGACCTGCAGAAAAAGCTCAATGGCCGGAAAGACATCGTGATGGTGGGTGTCTCCTTCGACACGGACCCGGCCAAGCTGGAGGCCTATGTGAAGGAGCAGGGCATCGGCTGGCTGCAGCTGTCGGACTTCAAGTCCAAGAAGGAAAGCGCCATCTCGGAGGCCTACCACATCCAGTGGATTCCCACCAAGTACGTGATCGGCCCGGACGGCAAGGTGCTTCTGGCCACGGTGATGCAGGACAAAGTGGATGCACTGGTTCAGAAACTCCTGAAATAATGGCGGGCAAGTCCCTCAGGGCGGCAATGATCCTTGCCGCCTTCTTTTTGGCGGCAGGCTGCCGGCCCGCTCCTGTGGGTCCGCTGCCCACGGAAGACCAGCTCCGCTGGCAGGACATGGACATGTACGCCTTCATCCACTATTCCCTGAATACGTACACGGGACAGGAGTGGGGCTACGGCAACGAAGACCCCGCCCTGTTCAATCCCGAAAACCTGGACTGCCGGCAGTGGGTGCGGGTGTGCAAGCAGGCGGGCATGAAGGGAATCATTTTCACGGCCAAACACCACGGGGGCTTCTGCATGTGGCCGTCGGCCTATACGGATTATAGTGTGAAAAACGCGCCCTGGAAAGGCGGGAAGGGCGATGTGGTCCGGGAACTCTCCGAAGCCTGCCGAGAGGAAGGCCTCCGCTTTGCCGTGTACCTGTCGCCCTGGGACCGGCATCATCCGGAATATGGCCGCCCGGCCTATGTAGATTATTTCCGGAACCAGTTGCGGGAGCTCCTCACAGGTTACGGGGACATTTTCGAAGTGTGGTTCGACGGGGCCAACGGCGGCGACGGCTGGTATGGCGGCGCCTCGGAAACGCGCCGGATCGACGCCAAGACTTATTATGGCTGGGCCGACACGTTCCGCATGGTCCGCGAGCTCCAGCCCCACGCCGTAATCTGGAACGACGGCGGTGACCGGGGAGACCTCCGCTGGGTGGGCACCGAGGCCGGGAACGTGGGAGAAACCAACTGGAGCCTGATGCCTTCCGAAGGGGAAACCACCTATGCCATGCTTCATTACGGGGTAGAGGACGGGGACGTGTGGTGCCCCGGGGAGACCAATACCAGCATCCGTCCGGGCTGGTTCTACCATGCCGCAGAGGACGCTCAGGTGAAAAGCCTTCCGGCGCTGATGGATATCTACTATAAGTCCGTGGGCCGGAACTCCACCCTGCTGCTGAATTTTCCCATAACGCCCGACGGGCGCATCCACCCCGTCGACAGCCTCCGCGGCCTTGCCTTCAAGCAGGCGATAGACGCCGTGTTCCAGGAGAACCTGGCCGACAACGCCCGCATCACGCACAAAGGGTCATCGGTCCTTATCACGTTCCGGAACCCGGTCAGTTTCAACCGTTTCCTAGCCCAGGAAGACATCGCCCTGGGCCAGCGGGTGAAAAAGTTCACGCTGGAAGCGTGGGTGGACGGGGCCTGGGTGCCGCTCCGTGACCAGCTGGCGGAGGAGGGCGACGGCCTTACCACCATCGGCCACCGCCGTATCGTGTGTTTTCCCACGGTCACGGCCTCGAAGCTCCGCATCACGGTGACGGACGCGAAAGCAAAGCCGATACTCAAGAAGTTGGGGGTTTATCTGGCCCCCGAATCCCGACGCATTTTGTAAAGATACCAAAAAATGGTACTTTTGTAAGTTACAAAGAGAATTGCCATGGCCAGTTTATTCAACTTCGGTTTCTTCGGGAACCAGGAACACAGGGTGTTCAACTACAAGCCCCGGTACTACGACCCGGAAGAAGAGAAGCGCCGCCAGATGTTCGGAGACGTGGACGGCACCAACGAGGCCGCCCGCGAGAAAGGGGAATATGTGCCCGGGAGCAGCCTCCGGGGCGCCTTCCGCAACGGCCATTACCAGAAAACGCGGTCTTCCATGGGGAAGGCCCACACCATCATCACCATCGTCACCCTGATCCTGATCGTGGTGGTCCTGATTTACTTCACCAAGTTCTTCGAATTGCTATAGTGGAACTGAAGATACTGCCTAAAAATATCGCCGACATGATCGCCGCGGGAGAAGTGGTCCAGCGGCCGGCCTCCGTGGTGAAAGAGCTGATGGAGAACGCCGTAGATGCCGGCGCCACGGATATCAAGGTCATCGTGACCGACGCCGGACGCACCCTGATCCAGGTGATCGACAACGGCTGCGGCATGACCCCGGACGACGCCGTGCTGTGCTTCGAGCGGCACGCCACCTCCAAGCTCTCGTCGGCCGAGGACCTGCACCGCATCCTTACCTTCGGCTTCCGGGGAGAAGCCCTGGCTTCCATCGCCGCCGTGTCGGAGGTGACCCTCCGCACCCGGGCGGAAGGAGAGGAACTGGGCGTAGAAGTGACCATGGCAGGGAGCGAACACACCGGAACCCGGGAGGTCGGCTGCCCCACGGGCTGCAACTTCGCCGTCCGCAACCTGTTCTACAACATCCCCGCCCGGCGGAAGTTCCTGAAGTCGGACAACGTGGAGCTCCGTCATATCGTGGAAGAGTTCCAGCGGGTGGCCCTCACCCGGCCGGACCTGGCGTTCTCGCTGTCCCACAACGGAAAAGACATCCATGTGGTAAAGCCGTCCAAATCCCTGAAATTCAGGATCCAGGACCTCCTGGGGCCGGCCATCACCGGAGACATCGTGGATATATCGGCCCAGACCACCCTGGTCTCTGTCCAGGGCTATGTCGGCCGGCCGGAAAGCGCCCGGAAGGTGCTGGAAAACCAGTTCTTTTTCGTGAACGGCCGCTATTTCCGGAGCCCGTACCTGCACAAGGCGGTGATGAAGGCCTACGAGAACCTGATTCCGGACGGGGTCACGCCCTCCTACTTCATTTACCTGGAGATGGACCCCGCCGCCATGGACGTGAACATCCACCCCACCAAGACGGAAATCAAGTTCGAGGAAGACCAGATGCTGTTCCAGACCCTGCTGGCCGCCGTCAAGGAGGCCATGGGCAGGAGCAGTGTGGCCGGGTCCATCGAATTCGACAACCCGGAAGCGCGGGAGATTCCCGTGATGGGGCCCCGGTTCAGCGAATACCGCCCCTCCAGCATCCCCTCCGTGGGACTGGACCCTTCTTACGACCCTTTCAAAAACCTGAATACGCCGGAACCCGCACCCCGGGAAGAAAGCCGGGAAGCGGCCGGGAGTTACAACTACGCGGCCCATATCGACAAAAGCCAGGATTACGGCGCACTGTTCGAGAACCGCACCCTCCCCACGGCCCAGATCCTGGTGGTCCAGGGGAAATACATCCTTACCCAGAGCGCTTCCGGGCTGATGATCGTGCACGTGCGGCGCGCCCGGGAACGCATCCTGTACGACCGTTTCCTGCAGGCGCTGGACACAGGAGAGCACCTGAGCCAGCAAACCCTGTTCCCGGTGCAGGTGAACGTGGGCATGGAAGGCTGCCTGCTGGTGAAGGAACATGCGGAAATGCTCTTGCAGCTGGGCTTCGACATTGCCCCCTTCGGCCAGGACAGCGTTGTGGTAAACGGCGTTCCGGAGGGCTTCGACGCCGCTCCCGGCAAGGTGGAAACCCTGGTGGGAGACCTTCTCCTGATTCTCCGGGACGACCACAGCTCGCTGCCGGGGGTGATGGCACAGGCATCGGCCCAGAAATTCGCCCTTCTGGGGGCTTCGGGCGGCGAAAAGCTGACTTCCCCGCTGGAGGCCCAGCGCCTGGTGGACACCCTCCTGCAAAGGCCCAATCCGGAATTTACGGCCGCCGGACGGCGCATCATCTCCATTATCCCGGCCGACGAACTTGAAAAACGATTCTAAATGAACGGAAGACCCTCTTTCCTGGAAAATATACCGGTAGTAACCCGGAACCTCCTGTATGTGAACATCATCATGTTCGTGGCGTCGCTGATCAATCCGGCATTCATGCAGGACACCTTTGCCATGGCGTTCCCCCTGTCACGGGGTTTCCGCTGGTGGCAGCCGGTCACCCACATGTTCATGCATGCCAACTTCATGCATATCTTCTTCAACATGTACTCGCTGGTGATGTTCGGCATGGTGGTGGAACGGGCCCTGGGCACCAAAAAGTTCATCTGGTTCTACCTCATCACCGGTTTCGGCGCTGTGCTGCTGCACACCGGGGTGGAGTTCCTGCAAGTGCAGTCGCTCCTGAAAGAGTACCCGGGCATGGACCCGCAATACATCTATGACAGCATCCCCAGCGTGCTGGGCGCTTCCGGGGCCGTTTACGGCGTGCTGGTGGGCTTCGCCATGCTATACCCCCAGGCCCGGCTCACCCTGATCTTCCCGCCCATCACCCTGGATGCCAAATGGTGGGTGATCATCTTTATCGGCATAGAGCTGGTTACGGGCATCACCGGCACGCAGATGGGTGTGGCCCATTTCGCCCACCTGGGCGGCGCCCTGTTCGGCTGGCTCCTGATCCGCTACTGGAGAAAAACCGGAAAACTGTACAGGTAAGATGGCTAAAGAAAGGAAAAAACGGCACTGGCTGTCCCGTCTTTCGTTCGGGACGGTGTCGCTGTTTTTCGCCGGATTGCTGCTGCTCAGCTATCTCTCCATGATCATCGACCCGGCCAAGGCCTGGTTCTTTACTTTGTTCGGGCTGCTGTATTTTCCGGTGCTCGTGGTGGTGGCCCTGCTGTTTGTCTGGTCCCTTTTCCGCCGCTCCAGGATGCGGGGCCTGCTGCTTCTGGCCCTTCTCCCCTCTTTCTTTTTCTTCGGCCGATACTACCAGTTCAAGGCGCCCCAGGAAAGCACCCCCGCATCGGTGAAGCTCATCTCCTACAACGTGGGGCTGTTCGCCCACGGAGACCATATTACCGACAGGGAGGTCCTGGCCGACAGCGTCTGCGCCTACCTCCGCAAGGCCGACGCCGACATCATCTTCCTCCAGGAATTCTATCTCCCCAACAAGGCCGATGTCGCCTCCTGGCTCCGCAAGCATTTCCCGGGCTATTCGGCCGATTATTACGTCCTTACCGGGAAAGACGGGCAGTTCGGGAATGTCACCCTGAGCCGGCGGAAAGTGAGCGGAAAGGGGATGATCGACTTTGAAAAATCCACCAATATGGCGCTGTGGACAGATGTCCGGCTGGACAGCACCACGCTGCGCTTTTACAACTGCCACTTCGAAAGCTACAACATTTCCCTGCCGAACCTGATCAAGAAAGACGGCGCCGTGGAGGAAACCGAGCGGAAGATGCGCCGCTCCATCCACGAGCGCCCGGCCCAGGTGGCAGAGGTGCTGAAAGGCGTGGACTCGGCGCCGGTACGTTCTGTAGTACTGGGAGATTTTAACGACAATCCGCTGAGCTACACGTACTTCCGCCTGTTACAAGGCCGACGCGACTCCTTCGTAGAGGCCGGCAAAGGGTTCGGCGCCACCTACCGGAGCCTGTGGCCGCTGCTGCGCATCGACTATATCCTTTATCCTGAGGACCTTACCGCTGTCACGTACCGGGTGGACAAGGTCCGCTATTCAGACCATTATCCCATCATTGCCACTTACTATGAAAGCGGAAGAAATCCTCGCTGAAGCCCTGCGCACTCTGCGCGCGGGCGGAACCATCCTCTATCCCACCGACACGGTCTGGGGCCTAGGCTGCGACGCCACCAATCCTTCGGCCGTCGCGCGTATCTTTGAAATCAAGCACCGCTCCGACTCCAAATCGCTGGTCTTGCTGGCCTCGGACCTGGACATGATCGCCCGTTACGTGAAGGAAGTGCCTTCCATGGCCGTGGACCTGGTGGAAGTAAACGACGCGCCCATGACCATCATCTACCCGGGAGCCGTCTGCGGGGAACCCGACACCCCCGGCGACCGCTGGCACCTGGCCTGGAACACGGTGGCCGCCGACGGCTCGGTGGGCATCCGCATTCCGCTGGCCGACTGGTGCAAGCAGCTCACTTTCAAGCTGGGACGGCCCATTGTGAGTACATCGGCCAATATCTCGGGAGAACCCACGCCTGGACGTTTCTCGGAGATAGATCCGGCCATTAAAGAGGCGGTGGACTTTGTGGTTCCCCCGTCCGTGGACACCCAGAGCTCCGGAAAAGCCTCCCAGATCCTGAAAGTGGGGCTCCGCGGAGAGATTGAGATTATCCGGAAATAATGGAACTGTTTTACGCATACGAGGTTACGGGCCGGCTCTGCCGCCTGGATGCCGACGAAAGCACCCACTGCATCCGCGTGCTGCGCCACCGCAGCGGCGAAGAGATTGACGTGATTGACGGCCTGGGCACCCTGTACCACTGCCGCCTCACGCTGGACAGTCCCAAAGGGGCCGAGGCCGAAATCCTGGAAACCCGGCCCGGCTGGGGAAGCCATCCGTATCGGCTCACCATTGGCTGCTGCCCCACCAAGAACAACGACCGCTTTGAATGGTTCGTGGAAAAAGCCACCGAGCTGGGTGTGGACCGGATTGTTCCCCTGATCGGAGAGCACTCCGAGCGCAAAGTGTACAAGACGGAGCGGGCGCAGCGCATTGCCCTCTCGGCCACCAAGCAGTCCCTGAAAGCCCGGATACCGGAAATAGCTGAGCCGCAGGAGGTTAAATCCTTTATCGCCGCAGCACCGGAAGCCCGCCCTGCACTTCGGCTGATCGCCTACTGCTTCGAGGACCCTTCCGTCCCGCGCCGGAGCATCTGCGAAGTCCTGAAGGAACAGGCCGATGTGAAGGACATTACCGTCCTGATCGGCCCGGAAGGGGATTTTTCGCCGGAAGAGGCGGCGCTGGCCCTGGAACACGGCTACATTCCCATTCACCTGGGCCCCTCCCGCCTGCGCACGGAAACCGCCGCCGTCACTGCCGTGGAAGCGGTTTACCTGTGGAGCCTAACCCTCTAATTCCCAGCCTTTTACATAGTGTCCCCGTGTGTCTGGCGACGCACAGGGACAGGTATTAATTTGCCGATAACAAGCTATTTAGCCTCCACCGACAGCCGAACAGCGCCCCAGGCCAGCAGGCTCTGGGCAATCAGGTAGGTGAACATGATCACGAATTCCCGCAGCGCAAAATCGATGACGCCAAAGGTGCCGGCGGCGATGAGCGAATCCGAAAACGCAAACAGCAGCGCCCCGCACAGGATAATCCACCAGGTTCCGCGTTCCCGGGGGCAGCGGATCACGCCGCACAGGGCACAGAAGCCCAGCATAAGCAGCACGACGCCGTAAACAGCCATCGGCACCAGCAGGGCGCCCTGCACCTTCAGCACTTTCACCAGCAGGAACACCAGCACCAGCACGCCTGCCACACCGGCGGCCCAGCCCTTCCAGTCCATGCCCTTCCAGGACCGGCTGCCAAACAGCTTCATATAGAAAAGGTGCCCCACCAGGAACGACGCAATGCCGCCGGCGAACAGAGGGAAGGCATCGCTGAGCAGGAAGGTGTCTCCCGCGCAGCCGAAGAGCTGGGCCGTGACCAGCAACTTGAGACTTTTCCGGTCTAGCGGATGTTCCACGGCATAAGCCAGTACGCTCGCCGCCAGCAGCGGCAGCAGGGCAGGTTTTACGGCCGATGCCAAAGCAGGTTCCCAGATACGCCCTGCCCAGTTCAGCAGGCAGGCCACGCCGAAGAAAACGGCAGGAATAAAGTACAGATTCTTTTTCATACCCCTAAGATACGGTTTTTTCCGACATTCCGTTCCTCCGCGCCGTCATTTTCGGCCGATTTTGACGGTGCGGAGGTTCGAAGTGACACCGGGGCCCGCAGTTTTGGCCGTTTTTGACGGCGCAGAGGTGGGCGGCAAGATTTGCAACCGGGTTGCAAGAGAGGGGTTGTACCTTTGCAGAAGTAAAACCAGAAAGATTATGGCTAAAGAAGAACATAAACATCACCATGACACGTGTGACCATTGCAAAGGTCACGAACATGAACACGAGCACGAGCATGAACATGAACATGAACACGAGCACGAGCATGAACATGAACACGAGCATGAACATGAGCACGGGCACGACCACCACCATCACCACGGCGAAGAGGAGGAGGGTCAGGGCCGACTGATAAAAATCATTGCGGCGGCGGTGCTGCTGGCCGTGGCGGTTGTCATCGAAAAGAATACCGCCTGGAGCACCTGGCAGTACCTGCTGCTGTTCCTGGTGCCGTACCTGATTGTAGGTTGGGACACCCTGAAGGAGGCGGCCGAGGCCCTGGTCCACGGCGAACCCCTGAACGAAGACTTCCTGATGAGCATCGCCACGCTGGGAGCCCTTTGCATCGGCTTTCTGCCCGGTGCTGAAAGCCAGTTCCCGGAGGCCGTTTTTGTGATGCTGTTCTTCCAGGTGGGAGAATGGTTTGAAGAAAAGGCCGAGGGCAACAGCCGCCGCAGCATCGCCCACCTTGTAAACATCCGCCCGGACAGCGCCTGCGTGGAACGTGGCGGAAAGCTGGAAACGGTTCATCCAGAAGATGTTACTCCCGGTGAGGTGCTCCTTGTCAAACCCGGTGAAAAGGTGCCCCTGGACGGCGTCGTCCTGGAAGGTGACTCCAGCCTGGACACCGTGGCACTCACCGGAGAGAGTGTTCCACGCGGCATCCACGAGGGTGACAGCATCCTTTCCGGCTGCGTGAACCTAAGCGGCGTGCTCCGCATCCGCACCACAAAAGCCTTTGCCGACTCCACCGTGTCCAAAATCCTGGCATTGGTGGAAGATGCGGCAGAGAACAAGTCCCGCAGCGAGCGCTTCATCACCCGCTTTGCCAGAATTTATACCCCGATCGTAGTGGGTCTGGCCGTCCTGGTCGCCCTTATCCCGGGCATGGTTACCGGCGACTGGGTCACCTGGATTTACCGGGGCCTGCTGTTCCTGGTAGTCTCCTGCCCCTGCGCACTGGTCATTTCCGTCCCTCTTACCTTCTTCGGCGGCCTTGGAGGCGCTTCCAAGAAAGGAATTCTCATCAAAGGCTCCAATCTGATGGACAAACTCGCCGCGCTCAGGACCGTAGTGTTTGACAAGACCGGAACCCTGACCGAAGGCGTATTCGAAGTCACAGCCGTGCACCCGGAAGTAATCGACCAAAAGGAACTGCTGCACCTTGCCGCCCATGTGGAACGTCACTCCACCCACCCCATCGCCGTCGCCCTGAAAAACGCCTATCCCGACGAGCAAGACCGCTGCACCATTGCCAATATCCAGGAAACCGCCGGCCACGGCGTAATCGCCCGCGTGAACGACAAGACGGTTGCCGTGGGGAACAGCAAACTGATGGAGAAGGTGGGCGCCGCCTGGCATCCCTGCCACCAGGAAGGAACCATCGTCCACGTTGCCATTGACGGGCAATATGCCGGACACATCGTGATCAGCGACCGCGTCAAGGAAGACGCCGCAGAAGCCGTCAAGGCGCTGAAAGCCGCCGGCATAGAAAAGATCGTCATGCTCACGGGAGACCAGGAAAGCGTGGCCGCCGCGGTGAGCAAAGCCCTGAACGTGGACGAATACCACGCCCAGCTGCTGCCCGCCGACAAGGTGACAGAAGTAGAGAAGCTCCTGAGCCAAGGCACTTTAGCCTTCGTAGGCGACGGCATCAACGACGCCCCCGTCCTTACCCGGGCCGACGTAGGCATCGCCATGGGCGCCCTGGGTTCCGACGCCGCCATCGAAGCCGCCGACGTGGTCCTGATGGACGACAAGCCTTCCAAGATTGCCCAGGCCGTAAAAATCGCCCGCCGCACCCTGAAGATTGCCCAGGAGAACATCTGGCTGGCTATCGGCGTGAAAGTGGCCGTGCTTATCCTGGCGGCGCTGGGGGTGGCCAACATGGGCATGGCAGTCTTTGCCGACGTGGGCGTCATGGTACTGGCCGTCCTCAACGCCATGCGGGCCCTGAGAGCGTAAATCACTGGGAAGAGACCGCGGAAAGTGTGGCCACGGATATGCGCGGCCCCGGGCCGAAGGCATCACGAACCACCCGATAACAAGCCGCCAGCGTGGCTCCGGTGGTGAAGGTGTCGTCGACCAGCAGGATATGGTTGCAGGGAACGGTCCGCCTGACGTGGAACACACCGCTCACGTTTTTCAGCCGCGCGTCGGCGTCCAGCCGGGTCTGGGTCCGGGTTTTCCGCCGACGCACCAGTACATCCGTACGGAGGGAAGCCTCCAGCGCCCCGGCCAACCGGGCGGCTATCACCTGGGCCTGGTTATAACCCCTCTGCCAGAACCGGGAAAAGTGGAGCGGCACCGGAAGCACCAGGTCCACAGAAGCAAAATGCGGCTGGGCAGCCATAAATCGGCCCAGTTCGGCCGCATAATACCGCCCGGCAGACAGATTGCGGCTATATTTGAGCGCCTGGGGAATCCGCTTGTAAGGATTAGCATGATGGTAAAATAGCAGAGCCACCGCGTAGGCGTAATCCATGCGTTCCCCGCAGGCGCGGCCACGCTCCAGCAGCGCGTTGAACTCGTCGGCCATGGGATTGTGCACCCGCTCCCAATAATAGGTAAGGGGCAGGTCTTCCGTACACCAGATACACAGGGGGTCTTCACTCGCCCCCAGCTTTTGCCCGCAGACCAGACATTCCCGCGGCATCATCACGTCCAGCATTTCCCGTAACATGGACGCAATATACCCACAGAAATGCAAAAACAGCACAATCGAAAAAAAGATTGCGCTGTTTTTTCTGTTTTAACCGATTTTCTAGCAGTACATGCCGCCGTTCACGGCAATCACCTGCCCGGTGACATAGCTGGAGAGGTCGCTGGCCAGGTACAGGGCCGTGTGGGCAATATCCTCCACCGTACCGCCACGCTTCAGCGGAATCATCTTCAGGTATTCGTCCTTCACGGCCTGGGGCAGGGCGTCGGTCATTTCCGAGATGATGAAGCCCGGAGCGATGGCATTGGCCCGCACACCGCGCGCCCCCATTTCCTTGGCCACGGACTTGGCCATGGCGATGAGCCCCGCCTTGGAGGCCGAATAGTTCACCTGGCCGGGATTGCCGGTTTGCCCGGCGATGGAGGCCATGTTGATGATGCTGCCCCCTTTCTGGCGGGCCATCACCGGCACAACGGCGTGCAGGAAATTGAACGCGCCCTTCATGTTCACGGCAATCACGGCATCCCACTGCTGCTCGCTCATGCGCATCACCAGGCCGTCTTTCGTGATTCCGGCATTGTTCACCAGCACATCTATCCGGCCGAAGTCCTTTACGATTTGCTCCACCACCAGCTGCGTTTCCTCAAAATTGGCGCAGTTGGAGGCATATCCCTTTACCCGGTGGCCGAAGGCCTCGATTTCCCGGATGGTCTGCAAAGCCGCCTCATTGATGACCAGGTCGGTGAAGGCGATATCGGCCCCCTCCGAAGCGAACTCAAGCGCGATAGCCTTGCCGATTCCACGTGCCGCGCCGGTTATCAGCGCGGTCTTTCCGTCTAAAAGTCCCATATTTTATTTCTTGTTTTTCTGTAATTTGGAAACGATGTTGATGAGCACAGACCCCAGCAGGCCGGATGCCACCGAGCCCATCAGGACGGCGATTTTACCGGCATCCCGCAGATGCTGCGTAACGGCAGGGTCTATCCCCTCCCCGGCAAAGCTCAGGGTATCTACAAAGATGGACATGGTGAAGCCGATACCACCCAGGCAGGCCACGGCAAAGAGCATGGGCCAGGTGGATTTGGCCGGCATTTCCCCGACTTTGAAGCGAATGGCCAGCCAGGAAGCCAGCGTAATGCCGGCAGGCTTGCCCAGCAGCAGGCCCAGGAAAATGCCCAGTCCCACGCCGCCCAGGGCGGGATCTACATGGAAGATGTTGAAATACGACAAGTCCGGAATTTCCACACCCGCATTGGCCAGGGCGAAAATGGGCATGATGGCGAAGTTCACGATGGGATTCAGCTTGTGCTCCAGCCTGTAGGACGGCGGAATGGTCTTCTTGGTGAGGCTGGACAGGCGGCGCAGATAAAAGCGCTGGGGGCCGTTGGGGAAGGCTTCTCCGGTATCTACCTGTTCCGACTCGGTCAGGCCTTCGTACAGGATCCGGGCCCGGCGGTGGAACTTGGCCTTGTTGTAGCGGGCGTCCATCGGAATCAGGAGGGCGATGACTACACCGGTCATGGTGGCATGGATGCCGCTGTAATAGAACAGGAACCACACGATGATGGCCGGAACCACATAATAGGCAATCCGTTTTTCTCCCAGCTTTTTCATCAGGGCCACGAAAAGGATGACCATCAGGGCGATGAACAGCAGCGGCAGCTTGATGGTGCCGCCGTAGAAGAAGGCGACCACCAGGATGGCGATGAGGTCGTCGGCAATGGCAAGGGCGGTAAGGAACACCTTCAGGGAAACGGGTACTTTATCCCCGAGGATGGACAGGATGCCCACCGCGAAGGCGATATCCGTGGCCGTAGGGATGCCCCAGCCGGAAGAGGCCAGCGTACCGTGATTCACCACCGTATAGATCAGGGCCGGGAACACCACGCCGCCGAATGCCGCAATCACGGGAAGGATGGCCTTCTTGAACGACGAAAGTTCTCCGCAGACCACCTCCCGCTTGATTTCCAGGCCGACGGTGAAGAAGAAAATCACCATGAGGATGTCGTTGATGAACTTCTCTATCGTCATGCCGTGGGGGAACACCCAATCCACGACGCCGCCCGGCGACTTGATGTTCATGGTGAACTCGGTCTCCAGGAACGCATGGTAGATATGCTTGGTAAAGGGCAGGTTTGCGAGCAGCATGGCCACCGCCACGCAGGCGAGCAGCACCACGCCGTTGGCCCAGGGCTGTTTGGTAAAGCGGTCCTGGGAAATCTTGAAGTTGTGGACCTCCTTGTTCCACCAGTAAATAGGAATCAGAGCCATAGTGTAAGTTTAGCCGTAAATGTATTTGTGCTGCTCCTCCGAGAGGGTGTCAATGCGGATGTTCCAGTCTTTGAGCTTGCGCAGGGCCACTTCCCGGTCTATCTCTTCCGGGACGTTGTTAAGCAAGCTGCCGATGCTGCCGCGGTGCTCTGCCAGGTAGCGGGCGCTCAGGGCCTGGATGGCGAAGGACATGTCCATGATCTCCGCCGGATGACCGTCGCCGGCGGCCAGGTTCACCAGTCGGCCTTCGGCGATGATGTACACCGTGCGGCCGTTCTCCAGTTTATAGGCCTCGATATTGTTTCGGGCGGGCCTGTGGCTTACAGCCATCTTTCGAAGGGCGGCCACGGCCACCTCCACGTCGAAATGGCCGGCATTGCAGCAGATGGCGCCGTCTTTCATCCGGAGGAAGCACTCCGGCGTAATGACGTCCTTGCAGCCTGTTACCGTGACGAAGATGTCTCCCAGGGCCGACGCCTCCAGCATGGGCATTACTTTGAAGCCGTCCATGACGGCCTCCATCGCCTTCACCGGATCCACTTCTGTGACAATCACTTCTGCGCCTAAGCCTTTGGCCCGCATGGCCACGCCCTTGCCGCACCAGCCGTAACCGGCTACCACCACGTTCTTACCGGCCACGATCAGGTTGGTGGTGCGGTTGATGCCGTCCCAGACGCTTTGGCCGGTGCCGTAGCGGTTGTCGAACAGGTGCTTGCAATCTGCGTCGTTCACCAGCATCATGGGGAACTTGAGCCGGCCTGCGGCGGCCATGGCCTTCAAGCGCAGGATGCCGGTGGTGGTCTCTTCACAGCCGCCGATGACCCCGGGGACCAGTTCCGGGAAGTCGTTGTGCAGGGTGGTCACGAGGTCTCCGCCGTCGTCGATGATGATGTTGGGGCCCACTTCCAGCACGCGGCGGATGTCGGCAAAGTATTCCTTTTCCGTACAGCCGTGGATGGCGAAAACATTGAGGCCTTCATGCACCAGTGCGGCGGCTACGTCGTCCTGGGTGCTCAGGGGATTGGAGCCGGTGATATACATGTCTGCACCGCCGGCGGCAAGTACCTCGCACAGGTGGGCCGTTTTGGCCTCCAAGTGCACGCTGAGCGCTATTTTCAGGCCTTCGAACGGTTTGTCTTTCCTGAAATCTTTCTCAATCCCCTCCAGAAGGGGCATGTGGCTGCGGACCCAGCTGAGTTTGAGTTCCCCGCTTTCCCACAGGTTGATATCTCTGATATGACTTTCCATATTCTGACTTTCTTCGAACATACTATCTATCGCGCTACGGCCATGGCAGCTTCAACGTCGTCGGGGGCGATGGGGAGGCGATGGGGGCCCAGCCGGCGGGCGCCCGTGGGCGTTACCAGCACGTCGTCTTCCAGGCGGATGCCGCCGAAGTCGTAGTAGCTTTCCAGCTTGGCGTAGTTCACGAAATCATAGCCCAGGCCTTCCTTCTTGAACTTCTCGATGAGGGCGGGGATGAAGTAGATGCCGGGTTCGTCCGTGATGACATGGCCGGGAACCAGGCGGCGGGCCATCCTCAGGGAACCCAGGCCCAGCTGCTTGGCGCGGGTCTGGTCAGGGTCGTACCCCACCAGGTTTTCTCCCAGGTCTTCCATGTCGTGCACGTCCAGGCCCATGTTGTGGCCCAGGCCGTGGGGCTGGAACAGGCCGGCGATACCCTTTGCCACCATCTCGTCCAGGTCTCCCTTCACAAGGCCCAGGGCGCTCAGGCCTTCCAGCATCTTGCGGGCCGTGGCCAGATGCACTTCCCTATAAGTAATGCCCGGTTTGGTAAGGCTGAAAGCCTGTTCGTTGCACTCGTACACGATCTGGTACACCTCCCGCTGCTTTTGCGTGAACTTGCCGCTGGTGGGATAAGTGCGGGTGAAATCCGACGCATAGTGCTCGTTGCTCTCCACGCCGGCGTCGATGACCATGAGTTTTCCGGGCTCAATCACTTTGTCGTGCAGGTGGTTGTGCAGGGTTTCACCGTGCTGGGTGAGGATGGTGGGAAAGGAAACGCCCCAGCCCTTGGCCAGCGCCACGCCTTCCATCTTGCCCACGATATCCTGTTCAACGATGCCCGGGACGATGGAATCACGGGCCACCGAATGCATTTCGTAACCCAGGGCGCAGGCAGCGTCGATGGCCTGGATTTCAATATCTTCCTTTATCAGGCGCATGGAGATGACGGCCCGGGTGAGCGGCTCGGAGACTTTGCGGTCTATCCGATGGCAGCCAAGCAATTCCATGAGCTTGAGGGTGTTGTAATACCGGGAAGGAGCCAGGAAGTGGATGTCCCTGCCGGCCTTTCTGGCGGCATAGACTTCTTTGTCCAAATCGGCGTACGGAGCGCTCTTTCCTACGCCCACGGAGGCGGCAAGGGAGGCAATGGTCGGCTGCGGCCCCATCCAGATGATATCGTCGATTTCCACGTCATCGGCAAAGAGGGTCTCCTCGCCGGAATCTATGTCCAGCAAGGCTGCGTAGCGGGGTTCGTCCAGGCCGAAGAAATACAGCCAGGAGCTGTCCTGGCGCCATTTATAGCAATTGTCTTTGTACTGGGCAGGAGCCTCTGCATTGCCGATAAAAAGAATAAGACCGTGTTCGCCGGCGGCCTGCATTTTCTCAAGCAGGCTGCGGCGTCTTCTTATATATACATCTTTTTCGAACATGACAGGAATAATTTTTGTTTGTCCAAAGATAATCAATATTTTTGTGCCATGGAAACTTTTATTGCCATCCTTGCCATCATTCTGGGCATCGTAGGAATTATCGGGAGCATCGCTCCCGGGCTGCCCGGGCCGCCGCTGAGCTGGGTAGGCATGCTCATCCTGTACATTTGGGGCGCAGGTGCCAACGGTGCCGGAAATCCCATGTCCACCACCTTCCTGCTGGTATGGCTGGGCATCGTCATCGTGGTCAGCATCCTGGATTATGTGGTTCCCGCCTACTTTACCAAACTCACCGGAGGGAGCAAATTCGGCGGCTGGGGTGCCATCGCCGGCCTGTTCGTGGGGCTGATCTACCCGCCTATCGGCATGATCATGGGCTCGCTGCTGGGCGCCTTCCTGGCAGAGCTGTTCCTGGCCAACAAACCTGCCATCTCTTCCTTGAAGTCGGCCTTCGGGGCTTTCCTGGGCTTTATGTTCGGCACCGGCCTCAAGCTCATCTGCGCAGCCGTGATGTTGTTTTACATCATCGTTTACGCCTTCTAACCCATGTACCCGCTTGCCGCCGCCCTGCCTATGATGGTGTGCCTGGTGTGGACCGCCATCCTGCTTCTGGAACTGCCCGGAAGCGACAAGGCGCGGCGTGCACTGGCCCTGTTCGGGGTAAATGTCACCATCCTGTACACCTGCCACTACCTGTATTTCTCCAATCTGGGATCCTGGTGGATCGAGTGCATCTACATTTTCTGCACCCTGGCTGCCTATCCGCTCTATAACTTCTATGTCCGGTGCCTCACCCGGAAAGGATTCCGTATAAGCAGGTTTGTCTTCTGGTTCATTCCGTCCCTGGTCCTTGGCCTCTGGTGCTTTTTCGCGGGCCTTACCGGAAAAGACCTGGTGCGCGTACAGATGTACACCATGCTCCTGATTCCCGTTATCGCCCTGGCCAACATGGTGGATGCCAATGTGAGCCTGCAGCGGTTCCGCCGCCAGATCAAGAATTACTATGCCGACGTGGAAGGCAAAACCCTGGATCCCATCCTCACCCTCATGGTTTTGCTGCTGATAATGGCGATAATCACGTCCTGCTCCACCCTGATCGGCCGCGAGCACTTCTACGGAAGCCTTTTATTGTTTATCCCGTCCATCCTGTTCTCGGTGCTGCTGTTCGCCATCTTTTTCGTCGGACACAATACCGGCAGCCCGCTGGAGGAGACGCTCCTGCCGGACCGGCCGGACAATGCCCGCCTGAATCCCGCCGCCCAGATTTCCCTGGAGCAGCAAAAGGCGCTCATGGCCCGGATCGAGCGTCAGATGACAGACAACCAGCTGTTCCGGAAAAAGGGGCTGCTCATTTCCGACGTGGCCGAGGCAGTAGGCTCCAACCGCACCTATGTGTCCAACTGTATCAACCAGCAGGCCGGGATGACCTTCTCCGATTACGTGAACAAAAAAAGGACGGACTACATCCTTTCCCTGATGAAAGATTCCGAGAACTTTTCCCTGACAGAGATGGCCGAAAAGGCCGGCTACAGCGACCGCTCCTCTTTTTACCGAAGTTTTAAAAAAGTTACTGGGCTGTCTCCCAGCGATTTCCTACAAAAGAAGGGGTAAACGACATTGTCGGATTGTACCTTTTGCAACACGATTTTGCGGATTCGCAACACGGAGAGTTGGAGCGCATTATCTAAAAACCTACCTTTGCCGTACCAATAAAAACTCTCTCTGTCTTTATCGGTACGGGATACCTGCCTCACGGCGGTATCCCGTTTTTTTATTGGTTTTCAGCGCAATCTATTAAACGTGTGATTATAAGCCAGATACCCAAAACCTACTCCCACTCGATGGTTGCCGGGGGTTTGGAGGAGATGTCGTACACCACGCGGTTCACACCGCGCACCTTGCGGATAATCTCGTTGGAAACATCCCGCAGTAAGTCGTAGGGCAGGGGGAACCAGTCGGCCGTCATCGCGTCCGTGGAGACCACGGCACGGAGGGCCACCGGGTTCTCGTACGTGCGTTCGTCCCCCATCACGCCCACGCTCCTGACCGGCAGCAAGATCACGCCGGCCTGCCAGATGGCGTCGTAGAGGTTTGTGGCCATCAGCCGGGGATCCGAGGCCGACGGAAACCCCATCCCCGTGCAGTCGTAGCTGCGGAGGCTGCGGATGAAGATGTCATCGGCCTCCCTCAGCACGCGGAGCTTCTCCTCCGTGATGTCGCCGATGATACGCACGGCCAGGGAAGGGCCCGGGAAGGGATGCCGCCCCACCAGTTCTTCCTTGATGCCCAGGGCGCGGCCTACCCGGCGGACTTCGTCCTTGAACAGCATCCGGAGCGGCTCCACAATCTTCAGTTTCATCGTTTCCGGCAGTCCGCCCACGTTGTGGTGGCTCTTGATCTTGGAGGCGATGCCGGGGATGCCGGCGCTTTCTATCACATCCGGATAAATGGTCCCCTGGGCCAGCCAGCGGGCATTTTCGATGCCCCGGGCGTATTTGTCGAAGGTCTCCACAAACAGCCGGCCGATAATCTTGCGCTTGGCCTCGGGTTCTTCGACGCCCTTCAGCTGCTCCAGGAAATCGGCCGACGCATCGGCCCCGATAACGTTCAGGCCCATATCCCGATACGACTCCAGCACGTCCTCGAATTCATGCTTGCGCAGGAGGCCGTTATTCACAAAAATACAGGTGAGCTGATGGCCGACGGCCTTGTTCAGCAGCACGCCGGCGACGGTGGAATCCACGCCGCCGGAGAGGCCCAGAATCACTTTGTCGTCCCCAATCTGCGCCCGGAGGTCCGCCACCGTCGTTTCGATGAACGAATCCGGCGTCCAGTCTCCCTTGCAGCCGCAGATATCCAGCGCAAAATTGGCCAGCATCCGGCTTCCTTCCGTGGTATGGAAGACCTCCGGATGGAACTGCACGGCATAGGTGGGCTCTCCGGTAAACTGGAAGGCGGCGTTTACCACATCGGCCGTGGAGGCAATCACCTCTGCGCCTTCCGGCAGGGCCGATATGGTATCTCCGTGGCTCATCCATACCTGCGTACGGGACGACACGCCTTTCAGCAGCGGAGAACCGGCCTTTACCACATCCAGCATGGCGCGGCCGTATTCCCGGGAATCGGACGATTCCACCCGTCCGCCGCCCATATGGGCCAGGTATTGTGCGCCGTAGCAGATGCCCAGCAGCGGCAGGGAGCCCCGGAAAAGGCTCAGATCCACCTGCGGGGCGTTGGCGTCCCGCACCGAGCAGGGGCTGCCGGAAAGGATGACGCCCTTCACCGTTTCGTCCAGCGCCGGAACCTTGTTGTAGGGGAAGATTTCACAAAATACGTTCAGTTCCCGCAGACGACGGCCGATGAGCTGCGTCACCTGGGAACCGAAATCCAGGATGAGTATCTTTTGCATGGGGCGCCTTAGTTGATGAACAGCAGTTCGCGGTACTTGGGCAGCGGCCACAGTTTGTTGTCCACCAGCTCGCCGAAGTAATCGGACGTCTTGCCCGCAGGGACTTCTGCAGGAACCACTTTCCGTTCGAAGGATTCTTTTACCAAATCGAATCTGTCCATAACCTTTGCTATTTGTTAAGTGTTCTGTCTTTCACAAAAAAACTAAGAATCTTTGATACCCACCCGCTCCAGAATGGTGTCCACATTCTTCAGATAATACGCCAGGGTAAAGCAGGAATCTATCTCGTCGTCAGATAGCTGCGTTTTAATGAACGGCTCCTGTTTCAGCAGTCCGGCATAGTCCCGGTGCTCACTCCAGGCCTTCATGGCTATGGGCTGCACGGCATCGTAGGCCGATTCCCGGGAAAGGCCCTTGCCGATAAGGGCGTTCATTACCCGCTGGGCAAAGATGACCCCGTTGGTCATATAGATATCCTCCAGCATCTTGTCCTTATACACCACGAGGTTCTCCAGGATATCCTGGAACCGGCTTAACATATAGTCCAGGAGTTCCGTCGCGTCAGGCAGGATGATGCGTTCCGTGCTGGAGTGGGAGATATCCCGCTCGTGCCACAAGGCAACGTTCTCGTTGGTAGCCATCATATACCCGCGCATAACCCGGGCGCAGCCGCAGATGTTCTCGCTGCCGATGGGATTGCGCTTGTGCGGCATAGCCGATGAACCCTTCTGCCCGGCCCGGAAGGCTTCCTCGGCCTCGCGGACCTCTGTACGCTGGAGGTTGCGCACCTCGAAGGCCATCTGCTCCAGGGAGGAGGCGATGAGCGACAGCGTGGACAGGTAGAATGCGTGACGATCCCGTTGCAACACCTGCGTGGAGATGGCGGCACTTTCAATGCCAAGCTTTTCACACACATAATCCTGGATGGAGGGCGGGATGTTCGCAAAGTTACCAACGGCGCCGCTGATCTTCCCGGCCTCCACACCGGCCGATGCCAGGTTGAACCGTTCCAGGTTGCGCTTCATTTCTTCGTACCACAAGGCCCACTTGAGGCCGAAACTGGTGATATCGGCGTGAATGCCGTGTGTACGGCCGATGCATGGAGTATCCTTGAATTCCAAGGCACGCCGCTTCAGCACTTCCAGAAAGGACAGGAGGTCCTGGCGGAGGATGTCGTTGGCCTGTTTGATGAGATATCCGTTGGCTGTATCCACTACATCCGTGGAAGTGAGCCCGTAGTGTACCCACTTCTTTTCTTCGCCCAGGCTCTCGCTCACGCAGCGGGTAAATGCCACGATGTCGTGCCGGGTCTTTTCTTCTATCTCCTTGATCCGGGGCACGCTGAAGCGGGCCTTGCTGGCGATCTTCCTGACATCTTCGGCCGGGACTACTCCCAGCTTGCACCAGGCCTCCAGGGCCAGGATTTCCACTTTCAAATAGGCACTGAACTTGTTTTCTTCCGTCCAGATGGCCCGCATGGGCGCGCGAGAATAACGTTCGATCATAGCGCAAATATACAGTTATTTTTGCAACGAACCCAGGCAGGCAAGGATGTTTTCCCGCATCTGCTCCGGCGTACGGTCTTCCTTCCGGAACTCTTCACCCAGAATATGCTCGTACAGCTCGATGTAGCGGTCGCTGATGCTTCCCACAACCTCCGGCGTCATCTCCGGGATGGTCTGTCCGGCACCGCCGTTGAAGCCGCAGGACATCAGCCATTCGCGCACGAACTCCTTGGACAGCTGACGCTGGTGCTCTCCGCGTTCCAGCCGCTCCTCGTACCCTTCTTTGTAGAAGTAGCGGGAGGAATCCGGCGTGTGAACCTCGTCCATCAGCATAATCTGCCCGTCCTTGCTGCCAAATTCATATTTGGTATCCACCAGGATGAGTCCGCGCCCGTCCGCCATCCGGCAACCTCTCTCATAAAGGGCACGGGTGTAGCGCTCAATCTGTTCGTATTCCTTTTCAGGGACGATGCCCCGGGCGATGATTTCCTTCCGGGAGATATCCATATCGTGCCCCTCGTCCGCCTTGGTGGTGGGGGTGATGATGGGCTCCGGGAACTTTTGGTTCTCTTTCATTCCCTCGGGCAGGGCTACGCCGCAAAGGGTTCTTTTGCCGGCCTTATACTCCCGCCAGGCGTGCCCGGTGAGGTAGCCGCGGATGACCATCTCCACCTTGTAGGGCTCGCAGCGGTGGCCCACCGTCACGGAAGGGTCCGGGCAGGCGATCTTCCAATTGGGCAGAATGTCCCGGGTAGAATCCAGAAAGGCCGACGCCACCTGGTTAAGGACCTGACCCTTGAAGGGAATTCCCGCCGGCAACACATAGTCAAAGGCAGAGATCCGGTCCGTCGCAACCATCACAATCAGGTCACCCACCGTATAGACGTCACGGACTTTGCCGACGTATTTTCCCGTCTGTCCCGGAAACGTGAAATCTGTTTTAACGATAGTGCTCATTTCCAATATGTTTTAATTGTTATCTTCATGGGAATAAATATCCGTGGGATACCGGCCGCTGAAGCAGGCCATGCATAAATCCGAACGTCCTCCGGCCTCCATCAAGCCGGCCTCGGAGAGGAAGGACAGGGTGTCGGCGCCTATATATCGGCCTACTTCTTCCACAGTTAAACTGGCGGAAATCAGTTCTTTCCGGGAAGAGATGTCCACCCCGTAATAGCAGGGGTTCCTCAGGGGTGGACTGGAGATTCGCATGTGAATCTGCGCTGCACCCGCCTCCCTAAGCATCCGAACCAGCTGCCGGGAAGTGGTTCCCCTCACTATGGAGTCGTCAATTACCACCAGTCTTTTACCCTCAATCAGCGAACGCACGGGAGACAGTTTCATCCGCACGCCGTTCAGCCTCATCTCCTGCGTGGGTTGGATAAAGGTCCGGGCTACATAGGCGTTTTTCACCAAAGCCATTTCCAGGGGGATGCCACTGGCTTCGGAATACCCTATGGCGGCGCTCAATCCGGAGTCCGGTACCCCCACAACCAGATCGGCCTCACAGGGGTTTTCGCGATAGAGAATCTTCCCGGATTCCTTGCGGAAGGCGTGTACGTTGCGGCCCTCTATGTCGCTGTCGGGACGGGCAAAATAAATATACTCCATCGCGCACATAGCGCATTGAGCGGCGGCAGAGTAAAAGGAACTCTCCGTTCCATCGGCCGATATCCGGACAATCTCTCCCGGCCTGACATCCCTTATCGAATGGACGCCGGCCGCTTCCAGCGAACAGCTTTCGCTGCCCACCACATATCCTCCACCCAGCTGCCCGATGGACAGGGGACGGAAGCCGGTTTTGTCCCTGCAGGCATACAAAGCATTGTCCGTAAGGACGAGCAGTGAGAAAGCTCCGTCAATCCGGTTCAGGACACGGGACAATAGCGGCACGGAGATGGTTCCGCCTCCTTTCAAACCACTCCCCAGCAAGGCGCCGAAGATTTCACTGTCCGAAGAAGAGTGAAACAAGGCTCCCTGGGTGGAAAGGGCTTGCATCAATTCATCGGCATTGACCAGGTTACCGTTATGCGCCGTTGCAAAGCTTCCGCTCCGCCGGCAGAACAGGAAAGGCTGGACGTTATCCACTCCGCCACCCCCGGTGGTACCGTACCGCACGTGGCCGATGGCGCTGCGCCCCCCACCCCGAACGGCTTCCGGAAAGACGCGGGATACGAGCCCCTGGTCCTTCCTGAGGACAAGCTCTCCCTTTCCGTCGGTATAAGCGATTCCACATCCCTCCTGTCCCCGATGCTGCAGGAACGTGAGTCCGATCCGTACCAGATCGGCAGCCCCTTCGACGCCAAAGACGCCGAACACTCCACATTCTTCGTGCAGCTGACTTGTCATCTTTTAATGATGTCCTCGCGGTCGGGGCTTACGGAAATGAGGCTGATCCGGCAGCCTGTCTCCCGTTCGATAAAGGCCACATATTCCTTGAAAGCCGACGGCAGGGATTCGTAATCCCGGATGCCCGTAAGGTCCTGTTTCCAGCCCATGAACTCCGTGTAAACCGGAGTCGCGCCCACACCTCCGTCATAGGGATAGGTATTGACGGAACGGCCGTCCACCAGGTAGGAGGTGGCTACCTTGACGGTATCAAAACTGTCCAACACGTCCGACTTCATCATAATGAGGTCCGTGACGCCGTTCATCATTACGGCATACTTCAAGGCCACCAGGTCCAGCCAGCCGCAACGGCGGGGGCGGCCGGTGGTGGCACCGAATTCGTGGCCTGTCTGCCGCAGTTTCTCACCGGTTTCGTCGAACAGTTCCGTGGGGAACGGACCGCCGCCCACGCGGGTGCAGTAAGCCTTGAAAATGCCATACACGCGGTTCACCCTGGAGGGAGCAATGCCCAGCCCGGTGCATACGCCGGCCGCCATGGTATTGGAAGAAGTCACAAAAGGATACGAGCCGAAATCCACATCCAGCAGCGAGCCCTGGGCTCCTTCGGCCAGGATGGCGACGTCTTTCTGAAGATACTTGTTCACAAGGAACTCCGTGTCCGTTATCTTGAAGCGCTTCAGGCCCTGGACGGCCTCCAGCCACTTTTTCTCATACTCATCCACGTTGAACTCAAAACCGGGATACTGCGCCAGCAGGCCCAGGTGCTTCTTCTTGAGGACCTGGTATTTCTCCAGGAAGCTGCCCGAAATCAAATCTCCGAACCGGAGGCCGTTCCGCCCGGTCTTGTCCATATAGGCCGGGCCGATTCCCTTGAGGGTGGAGCCAATCTTGGAGGCGCCTTTGGCCGCCTCGCTGGCAGCGTCCAGCATCCGGTGCGTGGGAAGGATCAGATGGGCGCGGGTGGAAATGACCAGCCGGTGGGTGACATCCTTTCCCTGTGCTTCTATGGCTGCAATCTCTTCGGCAAGGATTACCGGGTCCACCACCACGCCGTTGCCGATGATATTCACCACATCCTCCCGGAAAATGCCGGAAGGGACCGTGTGCAGCACGTGCATCTGGCCATTGAAGCTGATGGAATGGCCGGCATTGGGCCCTCCCTGGAAGCGGGCTACCACTTTATAATCGGCGGCAAGGCAATCCACCACCTTACCTTTGCCCTCATCGCCCCACTGGAGGCCGAGAACTACATCTGTCTGTTTCATATCTCCGTTGTTGTGTTTTATTGATAATCGTTCCACGCCCGCACGGCGAGCGCATCCGTGCCCAGCTGGCAAAGTGCATAGATAAACGCGCCGGCCAGACGGGCATTGGTAATGAGCGGGATGTTATGGTCGATGGCCGTCCGGCGGATAGCAAAACCGTTCTCCAGCTCCCGGGCGCTGTAGTTCTTGGGAATATTGACCACAAGGCCTATCTTCCTCTCCCGAAGATAGGTAAGGACATTGGGCATTTTTTCTGAATCCGGCCAGTGCAATACATCGGAGTGGATACCGTTCAGTTCCAGGAAGGCGGCCGTTCCGGAGGTAGCATAGATCTTATATCCCTTCGCAATAAGCATCTGGGAAGCCTCCAGCAGCTCCACCTTGGACTGGGCCGGACCGGAGGATATCAGGATTCCTTTGTCCATGGGGGGGATGGTATAGCCTACGGACAGCATTCCCTTGAGCAAGGCCTCGTAATAATTGTCGCCGATGCAAGCCACTTCCCCCGTGGAGGACATATCCACTCCCAGGATGGGATCGGCATGCAGAAGACGGGCAAAGGAGAACTGCGAGCATTTCACACCCACGTAATCAATGTCTGCAAACGTCTTTCCATAAGGCTCCACCTCTTTCCCCAGCATAATCTCCGTAGCCATACCGATGAAGTTGAATTTGGTGATCTTGGAAACGAAGGGAAAACTCCGGGACGCCCGCAGGTTACATTCGATTACTCTCAGCGCGTTATCCTTGGCCAGGAACTGGATGTTGAAGGGGCCGGAAATGTTCAGGGCCGCCGCTATCCTGGCCGATATCCGCTTGATGCGCCGGATGGTCTCATAGTAAAGCTTCTGCGCCGGGAACACCACCGTGGCGTCGCCGGAGTGGACTCCGGCAAATTCCACGTGTTCGCTGATGGCATAACATTTTATGATGCCGTTTTGGGCCACAGCATCTATTTCCACTTCCTTGGCCCTGGAAATGAACTCCGTGGCAACCACCGGATGTTCCGGACTCACCACGGCAGCGTTGGTGAGCGCGTCACGCAGTTCCTCCCGGCTGGAAACCACCTTCATCGCAACGCCGGAAAGCACGTAGGAAGGCCGTATCATGATGGGAAGGCCGACCTCGTCGGCAAAGGAGTAAATATCTTCTATGCAATCCAGCTCCTTCCAGCGGGGCTGATCTACCCCCAGGGTGTCGCACAGGCGGGAGAACTTTTCCCGGTCCTCGGCCCTGTCTATGGACGTAGCCGACGTGCCCAGGATCCGTACGCCCATCCGGGAGAGCGGTACGGCCAGGTTATTGGGTATCTGCCCGCCCGTAGACACAATTACGCCCAGGGGGGCCTCCATATCGCAGATGTCCAGAACCCGCTCCAGCGACAGTTCGTCAAAATACAGGCGGTCGCAGACATCGTAGTCGGTACTTACGGTCTCCGGATTGTAATTGATCATAATGGCCCGGTACCCCATTTCCTGGATCTTCTTCACCGCCGTCACCGAACACCAGTCAAACTCCACGCTGCTGCCTATGCGGTAGGCACCGCTTCCCAGCACAATCACCGACCGGCCATCCTTCTCGTGAACCACGTCGTTCTCGCTGCCGGAATAGGTGAGATAAAGGTAATTGGTGAGGGCAGGGTATTCTCCGGCCAGGGTATCTATCTGTTTCACGCAGGGGAGAACACCCAGTTCCCGGCGGTGTTTCCTCACCAGGAAGCCCCGTTGATGGCTCTCGATGGTCTCTCCGGGAAGGATGAGATTCCCTATTTGCCAGTCTGAGAAGCCCATTTTTTTGACGCCCGATAAAAGATGGGCATCCAGTTGGTCCCAGGTTTCCACTGCCTGCAGTACGGAAACATATTTGTGGATGTTTTCCAGCCTGTAGAGGAACCACTTGTCTATCATCGTCCTGGAATGGATCTCATCCACGGAGTATCCCTTCCGGAAGGCCTGCTCAATGGCCAGGATGCGCCTGTCCGTAGGGTGTGAAAGCTCATAGTCCACATCCGGCACCGTAAACGGGTTGCACACGAATCCCCGGAGACCGTTTCCTATCATCCGGAGACCCTTCTGGATGGCTTCCTCAAACGTACGGCCGATGGCCATCACCTCGCCCACGGACTTCATGGAAGAGCCCAGCAGTTTAGAGACGCCCTCGAACTTACCCAGGTCCCAGCGGGGAATCTTGCAGACCACATAGTCAAGCGCAGGCTCGAAACAGGCTGATGTAACCTTGGTTACGGCGTTGGGAATCTCGTCCAGACCGTATCCCAGGCCCAGTTTGGCCGCAACGAAAGCCAACGGATAACCGGTGGCCTTGGAAGCCAGGGCCGATGAACGGCTCAGCCGCGCATTCACTTCTATGACCCGGTAGTCGTCCGACTCCGGATCCAGGGCATATTGCACGTTGCATTCGCCCACAATACCCATATGCCTCACAATGCGGATAGCCGTTTGCCTGAGCCAATGATACTCATGGTCGCTCAAAGTCTGCGACGGCGCCACCACAATGCTCTCCCCGGTGTGGATGCCCAGCGGGTCAAAGTTCTCCATATTGCACACCGCGATGCAGTTGTCATATTGGTCACGCACCACCTCATACTCAATCTCTTTCCAGCCTTTCAGGGATTTTTCCACCAGAATCTGCGGAGAATAGGAGAACGCCGTGGCAGCCAGTTCGCGCAATTCCGCGTCATTGGAGCAGAACCCGGAGCCCAGGCCGCCCAGTGTATAGGCGGCCCGGACGATGACGGGATATCCTATCCGGCCCACCACTTCCAACGCTTCTTCCACGGATTCCACAGCCACGCTGTCCGGCGTCCTTACACCAATCTCTTTCATATGACGCGCAAACAAATCCCGGTCTTCGGTTTTCACGATAGCCTCCACCGGAGTACCCAGCACCTTTACCCCATAATCCCGCAGGGTGCCGCTGTTATAGAGCTCCACACCGCAGTTCAGTGCAGTTTGCCCGCCGAAGGCCAGCATAATGGCATCCGGCCGCTCAGAGGCAATGACTTTGGTCACAAAATCCGGAGTCACAGGCAGGAAATAGGTACGGTCAGCTATGCCTTCGGAGGTTTGTACCGTGGCGATATTGGGGTTCACCAGGATGGTCCTGATGCCTTCTTCCCTCAATGCCTTGAGGGCCTGCGAACCGGAGTAGTCGAACTCTCCGGACTGTCCGATCTTGAGGGCGCCCGAGCCCAGCAGCAAGACGGATTTTATGCTCTTATCCCTCATTTTTGTACTTTTTGATATTGTCCACAAAAACGGCGAACAAGGACTCCGTATCTACGGGCCCGCTGGACGCTTCCGGATGGAACTGCGTGGAAAAAAAGGGCTTGGTCCTGTGCCTTATCCCTTCGTTGGTACCGTCGTTCAGGTTGGTGAACAGCTGTTCCCAGTCCTCCGGCAAGGTCTTCTCATCAATGGCAAAGCCGTGATTCTGGGAAGTAATGTAGCATTTATGCGTGTCCAGTACCCGTACGGGCTGGTTGTGGGAGCGGTGCCCGTATTTCAGTTTGTAGGTACGGGCGCCCGCCGCCAGGGCCAGCAGCTGGTTTCCCAGGCAGATGCCCATTATGGGCCTGTCACCTTGCATCGCCACCTTCAGGTGCTCCACAGTTGCCCTGCACATCACCGGATCGCCGGGACCGTTGGAGACGAACAGGCCGTCGTAGTCCTCTCCCGTGAAATCATAGTCCCAGGGAACCCTTTTCACCGTTACGTCGTGCTTCAGCAGGCAGCGTAGAATATTGCTCTTCATCCCGCAGTCCACCATCAGCACCTTGTATCGGCCTTTGCCATAGTAGCGTACCTCCGGGGTGGAGACCATCGCCACCAGATTGTCTTTATCCGGGTTGTAGAAAGGGATATCCTCCTCCCCGAACACAATCTTTCCCAGCATAGAGCCTTTCTCGCGCAGTTTTTTGGCAAGCGCCCGCGTGTCCACGCCGCACAGGCCGGGAACGCCTTCGCGCTTAAGCCATTCCCCCAGGCTAAGCTGCGAATCCCAATGGCTGCAGTGCTCCGAATAGTCGGAAATCACCAGAGCCGTGCATTGGATCCTGTCGGACTCGAAAAAACGCGGAATGCCGTTTTCCTCGTCTCCGGGCGGAACACCATAGTTACCAATCATAGGATAGGTGGGCACCAGGATCTGTCCCTTGTACGAAGGGTCCGTGAGGCTCTCCGGGTAGCCGGTCATGGCTGTATAAAAAACCAGTTCTCCGGAAACCGATTTCCTGTATCCGAAGGATTGGGCCGGAAAGACGGAGCCGTCTTCAAGTATCAGTCTTACGTTCTCCATCCTTACAAGTTCTTGATAAAATCCATAAACAAGGGATGCGGTTCCAGCACCGTAGACGAATATTCGGGATGAAACTGCGTGCCGATAAACCACTTCAGTCCAGGGATTTCCACGATTTCCACCAGGTTATTCTCCGGATTCCGGCCACTGCAGCGCATGCCGGCTTGTTCGAATCGACTCAGATAAGCGTTGTTGAACTCGTAGCGATGGCGATGACGTTCACGGATACGCTCCTTCCCGTAAATCTCCAGGACTCTGCTGCCATCGGCCAGGCTGCAGGCATAGGCGCCCAGGCGCATCGTCCCCCCCATATGGGTAAGCGCCTTTTGGCCTTCCATCATATCTATCACATTATGAGGCGTTTCCGGATTAATTTCGGAACTATGTGCCTCCTTGAGCCCCAGCACGTTCCGGGCAAATTCGACCACCATCATCTGCATCCCAAGACAGATTCCAAAGGTGGGGATATCGTGGGTACGGGTATAGTTTACAGCTTCTATCTTTCCCTCGATTCCCCGGGAACCGAAACCGGGACAGATGACCACCCCATCCATCCCGCGCAGGGTTTCCCCTACGTTGGAGATATTCAGGTTCTCGCTGTTCACGAATTGGATCTCCACCTTTCTTCCCGTGTGGATGCCGGCTATGTGCAGGCTTTCGCGGATGCTCTTGTAGGCATCCTGCAAGTCGTATTTTCCCACCAATCCCACTTTCACCGTTTCCTGCAGGTCCTTTTCCTTTCGGACAAAATCTTCCCATTGGGAAAGTCGCTGTTCGTGGCCCGCCATATCGGCCATCCCTATTTTGGCCAGGATGGTCCTGTCCAGGCCCTGCCTATGCATATTCAACGGAACCTCATAGATGCTGGGCAGGTCCTCGCTCTGGATTACGCTGTCCGTGTCTACGTTGCAGAAAGCCGCCACCTTGTGCAGGAGTGCACGATCCAGGTGCTTTTCCGTGCGCAGGATAAGGAAATCCGGTTGGATGCCCAGACCCTGCAATTCTTTCACCGAATGCTGAGTTGGCTTGGTCTTCAATTCCCCGGCCGCCCTGAGATACGGAACATATGTAAGATGGATGCAGAGGGAATGACCGCCCAGTTCCCAACGCAGTTGCCGGATGGCTTCCAGGAAAGGAGCACTTTCCATGTCGCCGATAGTGCCACCGATTTCGGTAATGATGAAATCGAAATCTCCGTCCAGGGCATTGGCCCTGATCCGGTCCTTGATTTCATTGGTGATGTGCGGCACCACCTGGATGGTTTTCCCCAGATAGTCTCCGCGGCGTTCCTTCTCTATTACCGCCTGGTAAATCTTACCGGTGGTAACAGAGTTGTGCACGGTAGTCCTGATACCCGTAAAACGCTCGTAATGGCCCAGGTCCAGGTCTGTCTCTACACCGTCTTCCGTAACGTAACATTCCCCGTGCTCATAGGGATTGAGGGTACCCGGGTCGATGTTGATGTAGGGGTCGAATTTCTGGATAGTCACCTTGTAGCCACAGGCCTTGAGGAGGAGGCCGATGCTGGAAGAAATGATACCCTTGCCCAGTGAGGACACAACACCCCCTGTCACAAAAATGTACTTTGTCTGTTTCATTTTATATACCAAAAAAAGGGCTAGTCGCCTTAGACTAGCCTATAGATTTTATTCCCACTCGATGGTGCCCGTGGGCTTAGGGGTAAGGTCGTACAGTACGCGGTTCACGCCGGGGACTTCCGTCACGATGCGCCGGGTGATGTGATGCAGCAGCTTGTAGGGGATTTCTTCGATGGTGGCTGTCATCGCATCACGGGTGTTCACGGCACGGATGATCACCGGCCAGTCCCAACTGCGTTTGTCGTCTTTCACACCGGTGGACTTATAGTCCGGAACGATGGTGAAGTACTGCCATACCTTGCCTTCCAGGCCGTTCTTGGCAAATTCCTCGCGTAGGATGGCATCGGATTCACGCAGAGCCTCCAAGCGGTCGCGCGTGATTGCGCCGGTGCAGCGGACACCCAGGCCGGGGCCGGGGAACGGCTGGCGATATACCATATTGTCCGGCAAGCCCAGTTCCTTGCCCACCACGCGGACCTCGTCCTTGAACAGCAGCTTGATGGGTTCTACAAGCTCAAACTGCAGATCGTCCGGCAGGCCGCCCACATTGTGATGGGACTTGACGGGACCGGATTCCACGATGTCCGGATAAATGGTTCCCTGGGCCAGGAAGCTGATCCCTTCCAGTTTACGGGCCTCTTCCTCGAACACGCGGATGAATTCCGCGCCGATGATTTTACGCTTCTGCTCGGGGTCGGCCACGCCGGCCAGCTTGTCCAGGAAGCGGTCCGTGGCATCTACGTACACAAGGTTGGCATTCAGCTGGTCACGGAAAACGCGCACCACCTGCTCGGGCTCTCCCTTGCGCAGGAGACCATGATTCACGTGCACCGACACCAACTGCTTACCGACGGCTTTGATGAGCAGGGCGGCCACAACCGACGAATCCACGCCGCCGGAGAGGGCCAGCAGCACCTTTTTGTCGCCAATCTGGGCACGAAGTTCCTTAATTTGTTCTTCGATGAATTTCTGTGCCAGCTCCGGAGTTGTGATACGCTCCATCGTCGCGGGCCGGACGTTACCTGTTGTCATATTTTATTCTCCTCTGGAGTAATTAGGGGTTTCCTTGGTGATGGTGATGTCGTGGGGATGGCTCTCGGTCATGCCGCTGGCCGTGACGCGGGTGAACTTGGCCTTCTTGAGGGCCTCCAGATTGGCCGCACCGCAGTACCCCATGCCGGAGCGCAGGCCGCCGACGAGCTGATAAACGGTTTCGGACAGGGTGCCTTTGTACGGGACACGCCCCACAATGCCTTCCGGGACCAGTTTCTTGAGTTCCACCTTGTCGTCCTGGAAGTAACGGTCCTTGGAACCGGCCGCCATGGCGTCGATGGAGCCCATGCCACGGTAGGCCTTGAACTTACGGCCGCTGTAGATGATGGTCTCTCCGGGAGATTCCTCCGTTCCGGCGAACATGGAGCCGCACATGACGCAGTCTCCGCCGGCCGCCAGGGCTTTCACCACGTCTCCGGAATAGCGGAGACCGCCGTCGGCAATGAGCGTGGCTCCGGTACCCTTCACCGCCTGATAGGCGTTGTAAATGGCGCTGAGCTGGGGCACACCCACACCCGCCACAATGCGCGTGGTGCAGATGGAACCAGGGCCGATACCCACTTTCACGCCGTCGGCCCCGGCCTTAACCAGGTCCCGGGCGCCTTCCTCGGTGGCCACATTACCCACCACTACGTCCAGCGACGGGTACGAAGCCTTGACACGTTTTAGGAGGTCGATCACGCCCTTGCTGTGCCCATGGGCCGAATCCAGCACCACGGCGTCCACTCCCTCTGCGTACAGGGCGGCCACGCGGTCCAGCGCGTCCGGAGTGATGCCGATTCCGGCTGCCACTCTGAGGCGGCCCTTGGCGTCTTTACAAGCGTCCGGATGCAGGCGCTCCTTAATCAGGTCTTTATAGGTAATGAGCCCGACGATGCAGCCTTTGGCATCTACTACGGGCAGTTTTTCCACTTTGTACTCCTGCAGGACCTTCTTCACGTACTCGCGGTCTGTCCGGGAGTCCGGAATGGTAACCAGGTTTTCCGCGGTCATCACGTCGCGCACCAGGGCGCCCATGTCGTCCAGGAAACGGACATCCCGGTTGGTCACAATGCCCACCAGGTGCATTTCCCCGTCCGTCACGGGAATGCCGCCGATGTGATTCTCTTTCATCAGCGCCAGGGCTTCGCCCACGGTCTGGTCCTGATTGATGGTCACGGGGTCGGAGATCATGCCGTTCTCCGAGCGCTTGACCTTGCGGACCTCCGCTGCCTGGGCGGCGATACCCATATTCTTATGAATAACGCCGATACCTCCTTCCCTTGCAAGGGCGATGGCCATCGGCGCTTCTGTAACGGTGTCCATGGCGGCGGACACAATGGGAATGTTCAGGTGGATGTTCCGGGAGAAACGGGTTTGCAGATTCACTTCGCGGGGAAGTACTTCCGAGTAGGCCGGAATAAGGAGGACGTCGTCAAAAGTCAGTCCCTCCAATGCAATTCTTTCATCAATAAAAGACATATTGGCAGATTTTGCGTGCAAATATAAGGATTATTTCCCTATATTTGCGAATCTATGCGGCAACTTTTTTCAACAATCTTCATTTTATTCCTGTGCATAGCGGGGCGGGCCCAGACCCGCTCCTACCAGGACAATGCCTCCAAGACCTTTATCATCGGCCTGGAGAGCTATATTTACGGTACGGGCGGGTCCTTGGATTTCAAGGCGGGGAATCTCCCGTGCACGGCGCTCTCCGACAACGGAAGCGTTTCCGTGAACGGGACTTTGCTGGAAAACGGGAGCCCGGACACCGCGCTGGGCATCCATGACTTCACCGGGGACGGGATTCCCGAACTTGTCGTGGCAAGAAAAACAGACGGCAGCGTTTACGCCACCGTCTATACCCTTGACCAGGGCCGATGGGTTTCCATCGGCCGGGCAGGTGCGAAAAATGCCGGGGAAATCCGGGTGTTCCGCCAAGTGATCTCCATCCGCCGCGGGGAGGCCCTTTACTCCTGGACCTGGCACGGTAAAGCGTTCGACTTCAAAGCCTCCGACGGCTCTGCGGACCCTACTCCGACTCTCTGACGTGAATCAGGGACTTTACCGGCGCGATACCCTCCAGCAGGGAACGCCCGGGAAGGTCATCTATCTCTACCAGGAATACAAAGTCCGTCACCTTGATCCCGTACTGCTTGCCGTCCAGCTCCACTTTGTGGGACTCCAGCCCCTTTGCAATGCCCAAGGCCGTGCCGCCGGTAGCCAGGATATCGTCAAAGAAGGTGACCTCGAACACATCCCCGTTGGGTTTTCCGGCAGCCACGTCCGACAGGCGGAAGTAAATCTGGTCCTTGCCGTATTCCTTGGTGATTTCCAGGCCCACCAGATCCCCCTCTGCATGGGGAAGCTTGCCTTTCTTGCGGAAGGGAATCACATTTTCCACATGCGGACACAAGGCCAGCAGCGGGGCGGCGAACAGGAATCCGCGCGCCTCCGGGGCCACGATATTGGGAGAACTGCACAGCCCGCCAAGATCTTTCTCCAAGGCGGTGAACAGCGCTTTGTCCTGGATGAAGGGCATGATATCCACAAAATTCACTCCCTCGATGGGGAAGCCGGGATAAAACTTAAGGTACTTTTTATAATCCATGGCTTATTCGATCGTATTCATGTCTATTAGGTTGTTCAGAATGGCATATACCGTGAGGCCGGCCACGGACTTGATGCCGGTCTTGCGCGTAATGTTCTTGCGGTGCGTAATTACCGTATAGATGGAAATGTTGTATAGGTCTGCGATTTCCTTGTTCAGCATGCCTTTGGCCACGCACACCAGGATTTCCTTTTCCCGGGCCGACAGATTGTCCCCTTCCAGGCCTGCGCCGGGAAGCAGAATTTCCTCTTCGATAAAGGTATGCTTGGCAAAATCCTCTTCCAGGCTGTAGATATAACTCAATACCCGGTATGCTTCCTGCTGGTCGCACTGGGCAGGGATATACTTCATTACCAGGGACTTAAGGTCCTGCAGTTTTTCCTTGACGTCCAGGTGCCCGTCTTCGTCGCCGCTTCCGGAGGCGGGGGTATCGGCCTTCCGGTGGTCCAGCGCGGCTTTCACGAAGGGGAAGACCTGTTTTTCCTCGTAGTCGAAATGCTGCTGCAGGCCGTCCCGGTAATGATTAAAGAACTGCTTGATTATCTGAAGATTCCGTGTGTCTCCGGGTTTAACCATCCGCTCCAGCGAGACAGACATGGCGGGAAGGATCACATCCATGTAATAGGTGTGCGAGCAGCGGAGATAGGCCACGATGCCGGGGAGGTCGGCGTTTTCCAGGACTTCCCGGGTGGGTTTATAATCCGTATAGACATACACGGCGGCGATAAGCAGGAAGGTCTCCGGATTCACGCCGTTATCCAGGCAAACCTCTTCCACGGTTTTGTCTCCGAAGCCGAAGGGGATGCCCATCCGGGTAAGGATAGTCAACAGTTTAAAATCTATATCCATAAGTTCCGCCATCTTCATGGAGGGACTTAAGAAATATCTTGCTGCAGAAGTCATAGCTTGCAAAGTTAACAATTCCGGCCGAATTAAAAAACCTTCCGGGCTTCACAGCACGGAAGGAAACACAACAATAAAAGGATCTAAAACGAATTATTCTAACTATATGGCTTATTTTCTGATGCAAAAATACGGGTAATCGCCGCCCCGGGCAATCCCCATTTGTTGGTATTCGACCGCCAGTTAGAAATGCAGGACCAGCCCGGTGCCATATCGGCCCTGTCCCAGACTCAGGGCGACAGGCCTGTTGCCGTCATTGTAATTCCCGGCAATCCATTCCAGACGCCGCCAGCCCACCGTCTTGAAAATCAGGCCCATAACAAAAGCACCGCTGGAAACGCTTGCAAGGGTTAGCCCGCGATAAAACCAGCCTACGGACTCCGTGGCGCCGGTGAAGCTGTCCCAAATGTCCTCCGTACTGCCGAACATATCTATATAGTCGGAGATGAAAACACCCAGGGAAACGCCGGTAACCGCAAGTCCTGCCCCCGCGCCGATAAGCCCTGTCGTGATGAGCACCTTGCCGGCCTTATACTGCTTCCGGGCACCGACATAGGTCTCGTTGTAAATCTCGTCCCCCACCAGCCGTTGCACCATGTAGTCCGGCATCACCTCTCCGCGGTCGTCCAGAAGGCGGCCTCTTTCCTGCTCGATGATCCGGGGAACGTACTGGGCATGGGCCGAAAAGCCCGCAAACAGCAGGACGGCAAATACTAAGGTTTTTGTAAGCAACTGATTCATAGCCTCTTGCTTTAAAACCCTGCTGTACAATGACAGCAGGAGATTTGTGTAAGTTATTGATGATGAACAGAATACTCGCAACCGCAATACAGCTGGTTGTAGAACTGTTCCTCTTTCAGGATTTGGTTCCGGCGCTCCTGCAGGCCACCTTTACGCCAGTTCTGGTCCCACCAGGTAACGCCTTCCACCTGGGCGCAGGCCCACAGGCCCGCCGCATTCACCTGCTCCAGGCTTTTCCAGCGGGAAGACGCCAGGGTGGTCGTGAGTACCGGAAAGCCGTTGTCGGCCGCATACCGGGCGGCGCGCAGCAGGCGGAACTTGAAGCACTGCAGGCATCGGCCTCCCCGCTCCGGTTCCTGCTCCAGGCCCGCGGCACATTGCCCCCACGCGGCATGGTCATACTCGTCCTCCACCAGCTCCAGGCCCCATTTCCGGGCATAACGGACGCACTCCTCCAGCCTGTGGCGGTATTCCGCCTCCGGATAAATGTTGGCATTGGAGTAGAAGATGACGGGACGGTATCCCCGCTCTGCCAGACATTCCACGATGGCACCGGAACACGGCGCACAGCAGGCGTGCAGCAGGATCCGGCTTTCGTTACCGGGAACTTCTATGGTTAGGGCGGTTTTCACCCTGCAAAGATAAGCATTTGCAACCAAGTTGCACCCTTTCCGTGTTATTTTTGCAGCCGATATCCCCATAAATAAGGATTGCACACAGGCATAAATTTCCGTAATTTTGCGCCCAGCGCAAAAAATCAGAAAAACAACTATGATACTGGCAGACCTCGCAACCGGAGAAAAAGCGGTGATCGTGCGTGTCAACGGACACGGCAGTTTCCGTAAACGCCTGATTGAAATGGGCTTCATCCAGGGAAAAGAAGTGAAAGTGGTGCTCAACGCGCCGCTGAAGGATCCCATCGAGTACGAAATCATCGGCTATAAAGTGTCCCTGCGCCGGGAAGAAGCGCGTAATATAGAGGTAGTCAGCGTGGAGGAAGCGCGCGAAGCCCTTTCCACGGACGAGCATCTGCAGGCCCTTCCGGGAGACCTGGAAGAGACGGAGCGGCTGGACCGCGCCCTTGCCCATGTGGCCGAGGAACGCCACCACAACATCCGCGTGGCCCTGGTGGGAAACCCCAACTGCGGCAAGACATCCCTGTTCAACATTGCCTCCGGCAGCCACGAACACGTGGGAAACTACTCCGGGGTAACCGTAGATGCCAAGGAAGGTCATTTCAAGTTCAAGGGGTACGACATCACCCTGGTAGACCTGCCGGGCACCTACTCCCTGAGCGCCTACTCCCCCGAGGAACTGTACGTGCGGAAAAACCTGCTGGATGCCATGCCGGACGTGGTGGTGAACGTAGTGGACGCCTCCAACATCGAGCGGAACCTGTACCTGACCACCCAGCTCATAGACATGAACCTGAGGACGGTCATGGCCCTGAACATGTACGACGAGCTGCAGCACAAGGGAGACAAGCTGGACATCAAACAGTTGGGCTACCTGCTGGGCATGCCTGTATGCCCCACGGTGAGCCGCGACGGGCAGGGAATACCGGAGCTGTTCGACACGGTGATCAAAATCTACGAACAGTCAAACCCCAAGCTGGCCCGGCACATCCACGTGAATCACGGGGCAGAGCTGGAAAAGAGCATCAAGCGGCTCCAGATGATCATTTATGGGAACAAGGACATCTACTCCCACTATTCCACCCGCTACCTGGCCATCAAGTACCTGGAAAGGGACAAGGATGTGGAAAAAACCTTGTCCGGCATCCCAGAAGCGAGCTCCCTGCAAGAGGCAAGGACAGAGGAAGAGGCCCGTATCCGGGAGCTGCTGGGGACATCACCGGAGAGCGCCATCGTGGACGCCAAGTATGCCTTTATCCAGGGCGCCCTGGCCGAAACCTACGAACGGTACCAGGAGGAACGGCCGCGACGCACCCTAACCGACAAGATAGACGCCATTGTCACCAACCAGTGGCTGGCGTTCCCCATTTTCCTGGTGCTGCTGTGGTTTATCTTCTGGGCCACCTTCACAATCGGCCAGTACCCCATGGACTGGATTGACTGGTGCGTGGCGAAGTTCGGCGACTGGGTCGGTTCGATGATGGCCGACGGCTGGGTGAAAGACCTGGTGGTGGACGGGGTGATTGCCGGCGTGGGCAGCGTGCTGGTGTTCCTACCAAACATCATGATCCTGTACTTTTTCATCTCCATCATGGAGGACAGCGGCTACATGGCGCGCGCGGCCTTTATCGTGGACAAGCTCATGCACAAGATCGGCCTGCACGGAAAGAGCTTCATTCCCATGGTCATGGGTTTCGGCTGCAATGTGCCCGCGATTATGGCCACGCGCAGCATCGAGAGCCGGAAAAGCCGGCTGGTGACCATCGCCATCATCCCGTTCATGTCCTGCGCCGGGCGTCTGCCCATCTTCGTGCTGTTTGCCGGGGCTTTCTTCCCTTCGAACCCGGCCACGGCGCTGCTGGGCATCTATCTGCTGGGCATTGTGCTGGCCATCCTGAGCGCCCTGGTGCTGAGTAAGTTTGTCAAGGACGACGACCTGCCCTTCGTGATGGAGCTGCCGCCATACCGTGTTCCCACCGGCAAAGCCATCTGGCGCCACACCTGGGAGAAAGGCCGGCAGTATCTGGAGAAAATGGCCACCACCATCCTCCTCTTCTCCGTGCTCATCTGGTTCCTGGGCTACTTCCCGCGCCACGAGGGGCAGAGCACGGCCTACCAGCAGGAACATTCCTATATCGGCATGGTGGGCAAGGCCATCGAGCCCGTCAACGAGCCGCTGGGATTCAACTGGAAGATGGACGTGGGCCTGCTGGCCGGCGTTGGAGCCAAGGAACTGGTTATCAGTACGATGGGTGTTATGTATGCCCAGGACAGAGAGGAATATGAGGGCCTGGGAGACGAGGACGACACCCAGCTGCAGGCAGCCCTGAAAGCCACCGTCCCCACCGCCGCCGCCCTGGCCTTCATGGTGTTCGTGCTGCTTTACTTCCCCTGCATCGCCACCTTTGTAGCCATTAAAAACGAGACGGGCAAGTGGCGCTGGGCTATCCTGCTCGCCCTATATACCATTCTCGTTGCCTGGGTCTGCGCCTTCGCAGCATACCGGATAGGGCTGCTGGTCTGGCCGATTTAGCCTCCCCCCAGCGTTGTGGGTCCGGTGCCCGTGCGGGAACGCTTCGGGGGCGTTTTTGTGCCCGGAGGTAGTTTGGAAGGCCACGCGGGAACGTTTCGGGGGCGTTTTTGTGCCCGAAGGTGGTTTGGAAGGCCGTGCGGGAACGTTTCGGGGGTGTTTTTGTGCCCGCACAGCTTTCCGGGCCACACCGGAGAACGACTTCCGGGAGAGGTTCTATGTGGTTTTGGGAGAGGTGGTAGGGTATTTTGGGAGAGGTGCAATAAAATGATGGGGACCTCTCCCAGGCAATCGGCCCCACAGACACCTGAGAGGCATTTTCCGCGGGAGAGGTCTCGGCAAAATAAACGCACCTCTCCCAAGAACTGCGACCACCGCTCCCAGAAATGGCTACCATCTCTCCCACCTCTCCCTAAAACTGCGACCACCGCTCCCAAATCTTGCCTCGGCCAAAGGCTACTCCGGGCACAAAAAAGGCTGCACTCCACAAGGAATACAGCCTTTTGTTAAACGTAAACGTGTGGCTTACAGGTTGGTGTTCTCTTTCTTCCAGTCTGCCACGGCGGGGACGATACCCAGATCCACGATTTCGTCGCGCATCTTCACCAGGTGCTCGTAGGAGGCCTTGAGGTCTGCCATTTCCTCGGCGGTTCCCTGAGGAGCCGTGAAGTGGCAACCGGTGGCGTCGATGGTGGTGGGCATGGCCATCATCACGTTCTTGTAGGTTTCGTTGTTCACATAGGTGCCGGCGGGCCAGGTGAATTTCTCACCGCCCATGGCTGCCTCGATCATCTTCACGGCCTGGTAGGCAGGGCTCTGGAAGGAGCTGCGGCCACGGAGCTTGATGATGTTGCTGCCGCCCTGGATGGTGTTGTGCTTGATCTCGGCGAAGCGCTCTGCGCTCAGGCCCATCTCTGCGAGGGGCTTGCCGTCGATCTTCACCCGGGAGGCGAATACGGCCATGGCTTCGCCGTGACCGCCGTAGGTATAAGTGCCGGTCACTTTGTACTGAGGCACGCCGAACTCCTGGGCCAGGGCTTCCTGCAGACGGGTGCTGTCAAGGGCGGCCAGGGAGGTGAGCTGGGACGGCTTGAGGCCGGAGTGGATAAGGGCGGTAAGGGCGGTGACATCGGCCGGGTTGAAGATAACCACCACGAACTTGGCATCCGGGCAGTATTTCTTGATGTTGTCGCCGAATTCAGCGGCGATCTGGCAGTTGCCCTTCAGGAGATCCTCGCGGGTCATGCCCTCTTTACGGGGTGCTCCGCCGGAGGAAATGATATACTTGGCATCCTTGAAGGCCACGGCCGGGTCGATGGTGGCGGTGAGGTTGATACCCGGGAAGGCGCAGTGATCCATCTCTGCCAGGACACCCTTGAGGCCGGGCTCGAAGATATCGTACAGGCAAATGTTGGGGGTGAGGCCGAGCATGGCAGCAGTCTGGACCATGTTGGAACCGATCATTCCGGCGGCGCCCACAATCAGGAGCTTTTCATCAGTAAGGAATTTCATAATCTTATGTGTTAAAATTTGACTTTTCATGAAAGCATCCGCAAAGATAGCAATTTCCCGCCAAAGAATTGCTTGAAATTGTCAAAAAACAATTATCTTTGCATGGTAAATTGTAACGAGCAGTATGGAGCCTCCCAGTCAGGTGAAATCTAACCAGTTAGCGGGCGTCGGATCAGACGACCCCCTGTCGCGATTATCCATGAATTGAGCATGAACCCGGTGCCGGAAGGCATCCGGGGGCATTTCCGTATGGCCGTTCGAACAAACCTTATATGGGACTTTATTTAAAGAAGAAACTGGAAAACGAAGCCACAATAGGCGTGTGGCAGATTACAGAGACCGAACAGGAACTGATGGAACTCAGTTCCACCCCCACCGACGAGATGGAGGAAATCTCGCTGATCCGCAGCGAATCCCTGCGCAAGCAGCGGCTGGCCGTGCGGGCCCTGCTGAACACCCTCTTCGACGAGAAGGTGTACCTGAGCCACCACGACAACGGAAAACCCTACCTGGAGAACAACCCCATCAACATCTCCATCACCCACACGGAGAAGTATGTGGCCGTGATCCTGCACGAAGAGAACGACTGCGGCATAGACGTGGAATCGCTGGACCGGGACTTCTCCGCCGTAGAGAAAAAAGCCCTGAGCGAGGACGAAATCGAAGACCTGGAAGACGAGAAACGCAACGAGCAGCTGGCCATCTACTGGTGCGCCAAAGAGGCCATCTTCAAGCTCCTGAGCCGGTACAACGTGAACTTCGCCGAGCAAATCGAGGTGGAACGTTTCCGCGTGCGCGGAGAGGGCGAGCTGGAAGCCACGTTCATCGACAAGAACGAGGACGAGGAAGAGTTCGACCTGGAGTACATGACCTTCGACCGCCACGTGCTGGTATGGGTTGTGGGAGACTGATCCCGCCCTGTTGAAAACTGTCCCAAAAAAGAAACACGGAAGTTATAGTTTAGAGTAATTCTAAATTAAAATATAAGCCGACAGCCTGTTAATCAATGAATTAACACGTTGTCGGCTTTTTTGTTGATAACTTTTTCCGGGAAAAGCAGTCCAACGATACAACATATCTGCTAACTTTGTTCCCAGCGGGACGGACCACCCCGCATCGAAACCCGGACCTTATAACTGCCAAAGCCATGGTAAAACGTGTACTCAAACGCGACGGACGCCGCGTGGATTTCAACAACCAGAAAATCGTCGCCGCCATCCTGAAGGCGATGGACGTCACCGAAACCGGTGAAGACATTGTACTAGCCGCCCAGATCGCCCACTCCATCTCCCAGCTGGACAAAGAGGAAATGACGGTGGAAGAGATTCAGGACGTGGTGGAAAACGAGCTGATGAACAGTCCCCGCCAGGAGGTGGCCAAAGAGTACATCCGGTACCGCAACAAGCGCAATATCGCCCGTAAGGCCAAGTCCAACGAGATTTTCCAGACCATCATCGACGCGCAGGCCAACGACATCACCCGCGAAAACGCCAACATGAATGCCGACACCCCCGCCGGCATGATGATGAAGTTCGCCTCCGAGGCCACCAAAAGCTACGTGGACGAGTGCCTGCTGAGCGACCCTGTCCGGGAAGCCGTGGCGAACAACTATATCCATATCCACGACAAGGACTACTATCCCACCAAGAGTCTCACCTGCATCCAGCACCCGCTGGACCTGATCCTGGAATACGGGCTCAAGGCCGGGCACGGAGAGTCCCGCCCCGCCAAGCGCATCGAAACCGCCAGCGTACTGGCCTGCATTTCCATGGAAACGGTCCAGAACGAGATGCACGGCGGCCAGGCTATCCCCGCCTTCGACTTTTACCTGGCGCCCTTTGTCCGCAAGACCTTCGAAGAAGAAGTGGACAAGGTGAGCGAAATGACCAACACGGACTACAGCTTCCTCAAAGAGGCCAAGATAGACGATTACCTGAAGCGCGACCTGGTGGGCATGCAGAACAAGGAGCGCGCCCTGCAGCACGCCATCAACCAGACGGTGGGCCGCGTGCACCAGGCTATGGAAGCCTTCGTTCACAACATGAACACCATCCACAGCCGCGGCGGCAACCAGGTGGTCTTCTCTTCCATCAACTACGGCACAGACACATCGGCCGAGGGCCGCTGCATCATCCGGGAAATCCTGAACACCACCTACGAGGGCGTGGGCAACGGCTCCACCGCCATCTTCCCCATCCAGATCTGGAAGAAGAAACGGGGCGTGAGCTACCTCCCGGAAGACCCCAACTACGACCTCTACAAGTTCGCCTGCAAGGTAAGCGCCCGCCGCTTCTTCCCCAACTTCCTGAACCTGGACGCCACGTTCAACCAGGACGACGCCTGGAAGGCCGACGACCCCAAGCGCTACATCCACGAGGTAGCCACCATGGGCTGCCGCACCCGCGTGTATGAGAACCGCTTCGGACCCAAGACCTCCATCGGCCGGGGCAACCTGAGCTTCACCACCATCAATATCGTGAAACTGGCCATCGAATGCATGGACGAGCCCGACAAGGACCTCCGCCTGCAGAAGTTCTTCGAGAAGCTGGACTGGGCCCTGGAGATCAGTGCCCGCCAGCTGGACGAGCGTTTCCAGTTCCAGAAGACGGCCCTGAAAAAGCAGTTCCCGCTACTGATGAACGGCCTGTGGCTGGGCAGCGGCAAGCTGGACGACAACGACACGGTAGAGAGCGTGATCAATCAGGGAACCCTGGGAATCGGCTTCATCGGCCTGGCGGAATGCCTGATCGCACTGGTGGGCAAACACCACGGAGAAAGCGAGGAAGCCCAGGAGCTGGGCCTGAGGATTGTCCATTTCATGCGGGACAAGATCAACGGCTTCTCCGAGAAATACCAGCACAATTACTCCGTACTGGCCACCCCGGCAGAAGGCCTTTCCGGCAAGTTCACCAAGCGGGACAAGAAAACCTTCGGCATACTCCCCGGCATCACGGACAAGGATTACTACACCAACTCCAACCACGTACCCGTGTACTACAAGTGCACCCCTGAGCACAAGGCCCGGATCGAGGCCCCTTATCACGACCTCACCCGCGGCGGCCACATCTTCTACGTGGAGATCGACGGCGACGCCACCCACAACCCGGATGCCATCATGCAGATCGTAGACCTGATGGACAAGTACAACATCGGCTACGGCTCCGTGAACCACAACCGCAACCGCTGCCTGGACTGCGGCTACGAAAACGCCGAGAAAGACCTCAAAGAGTGCCCCCACTGCCACGGCCATCATATAGACACGCTGCAGCGCATCACGGGTTATCTCGTGGGCACCACCAACCGTTGGAACGCCGGCAAGTTGGCAGAACTCAAAGACAGGGTGGTACACGAATGAAAATCAAAGTTTTAGATATACTGGAGCAGACCATGGCCGACGGACCCGGATTCCGGACGGCCATCTACTGCGCAGGCTGCAAGCATGCCTGCAAAGGCTGCCACAATCCCCAGAGCTGGGATTTCGGCGCCGGCCACTGGGTAGAGGTGGAAGACCTGCTGGATGTGATCAAGGCAGACTCCATGTCCAATGTCACCTTCTCCGGCGGAGACCCTTTCTACCAGGTAGACGCCTTCACGGAACTGGCCCGGCGCATCAAGGAAGAAACCACCAAGACCATCTGGTGCTGGACCGGCTTCACGCTGGAAGAAATCCAGAAGAGTCCGTCCATGTCGGCCATGCTCCCCTACCTGGACGTACTGGTAGACGGCCCCTTCGTCCTGGAACAGCGGGACACAGACCTGCTTTTCCGCGGCAGCCCCAACCAGCGGATCATTTACCTGCACGGCCAGCCGCCCGTGGACTACATCCCGGGAACCGTAAAACTGGAACCTTTGCGCTAATTATTTCCTGAGCCAGGATTCCGGATTCTGGGGCTCGAAGCCCTTCCAGAGCTCGAAATGGAACTGATCTTCTCCACCGATGGTGTCTACCGTGCCAATGACATCGCCGGTGGAAATCTTTTGGTTAAGCTTGACGGAGACCGTCTTGAGCATGCTGTAAAGCGTGTAGAAATTGCCGTGGCTAACCAGCACGCACTGGTTGTAACCGGGCAGCACAAAGATGCGGGTTACCGTGCCGCTGAACACGGCCTTTGCCTGCGCACCGCGCTTAACCGTTAAGGTAACGCCGTCGTTCTGAGGCATTTCCACATTCTCATAGACAGGGTGTTTGTGCTTGCCGAAGCGGTCTGTGATAACTCCCTCTACCGGCCAGGGCAGCTTGCCCTTGTTGGCGGCGAACTCGTTGGAGAGTTTGGCATCCACCTCCGTAGATGTGGTTTTTCCCTTGGAAGAGGAACTGCCGCCGGAAGCCTTGCCGCCACTTTTGGCCTCGGCCGCCTTGCGCGCCGCTTCTTGTTCGGCCCGGATGATCTCCGCGATTTTCTTGTTCAGGGCAGCCTTCTGCCGGTTCTTTTCCTGCAGCTGCTGTTGGAACTTGCTGCGGTCTTTCTTGAGCTGGTTCACCATACGGGAGGCTTCCGCTTCCTCGTCCTGCAGGCGGGTGCGCTCCTGGACTGTTTTCCCCCGGAGCTCGTCGGCCTCGTCCTTGAGGGCGGTCAGGCGCTCCCGTTCCACCTCCAGCGCCGATGCGGTTTCCTGCACCCGCTGCGCCTGGGCGCTCATCTGCGAGGAGAAACGCCGGAGATAGCTGAACCGCCTGAGCCCCTGCCCCATGGACTCGCTGGCCAGGACATACATGTACCACAGCCGGCTGTCGCGGTTTTTGTAGGCACTGCGGACCAAGCGGTTATAATAGAGGGAAAGGGTGTCGTAGCGGGCCTGGAGAAGGTCGATGTCCTTTTGGCGGCGACGGATGGAATCTGACAGGACACGGATGGTGCGGTCGCATTCGTCGATGAGTTTCTGCCGGGAAGACACCTTGCTCCGCACCAGCGTGAGACTGGACAGGGCCTGCTCCCGGCTGCGGGTGTTGTCCCGGAGCTTGCTGTTTAGCAGCTCGATATCCTTTTCCAGCCGGGAAATCTGCGATTCCAGGCTTTTGCGGGACTCCTTCTTCTGGGCCGACACCTGCACGGCACTGGCCGCAACCAGCACCAGAACCAGCACCATATGAAGGAATTTCCTCATTTGCCGATAGCTTCCAGCCGCGCTTTCACCCGTTCGTCCAGGTCAGGGACTTCCCCGTTCTGGTTCTTGTTCTTGGCCTGGTTCCAGTAGGAGCGCGCCAGGTCGTACTCGCCCAACCGGTAAAGGACCTCTGCATAGTGGTCCAGCATAACGGCGCTGTCCTTGCCGCCATAAAGCATGGCGTGCTTGAAGAACGGTTTGGCTTCCAGGTCTTTCCCCTGCAGGTGCAGGATCCAGGCAAAGGTGTCCAGAAAGGTGGCATTGTCCGGTTCCGCCTCTACCGTTTTCTTGGACATGTTATAGGCCTTCTTCAGGTTCTTGCCGGTGATACTCAGGTAATACGCATAATTGTTGAGCACCGGGGCGTAGGACGGGTTTATCTTGAGGGCCTGGTCATAGGCTTTAAACGCAGCCTTGGTATCTCCCTTGGCATGATAGGCGTCTCCCTTCATGGAATACGCCGCCAGGCAGATGTCTTTGTCCTTGGGATAATTGGTAAGCAGGTACTGGCAGTTGCCGATGATGGCATCGTAATCTTCCAGCTGGTAATTGGCCTGGTTGGCATAGTCCAGGAAAGCCAGCTCGTTGAAGCGCGAAAACGCTTCCAGGGACTTGTCTCGCAGCTGTTCCCATTCCTGCTGAACCCCCAGATACTGGATATAGGTCATGGTAAGCGACAGGCTTTCCGGGTATCGGTCGGCCGCTTCCCGGAACCACTTTCCGGCACCGGCGGCACGCCCCGTCGTGTAATAATAGGCGGCCACCGTGGTGAGCAGGGTGCTGTCCGAGGGGTGCACCGCCGCCGCATCATCTATCACGGCGTCGAACTCTTTCTGGTGCAGCTGCAGCAGTTTGGGATCCAGGGAACGGGTGAGGTTCCGGATATACATGGACTTGGTCTCTGCCGGGACATCCTCTGTGCGGAAGAACGTGCCGATGGCGTTGAAGTACTGAGGATACTTCCGCTGATGCCGATAAACCTCCGACATGCCCAGCACGGCCGGCACGTAACTGCCGTCCAGGGACAGGGCTTCCTGGTAGCGGACCCCCGCCAGGGAGTCCTGATACTCGGCCAGGTAATAGTCTCCCAGCATGGAGAGCACCGACGGGGAGGAATACTCCCGGTTGAACTTTTCCAGGGCCTCCAGGGCTTCTTCCGGCTTGTCCAGCTGGCGGTAAATCTCATACCTGGTTTGCGCCACGGCCTCTGACGGGCCGCGCTCCGCTTCTATGTCGTCCAGGGCCTTCAGGGCTTTCTCGAAGGAGCCCTGCCGAAGATACAGGTCCAGCAGCTCGTAACTGAGGGAACTCTTGTCCGGGAAATCCTTTACCAGGGCCTCGTACATCTCTATACCCAGGTCCTGTTCTCCCTGGCGCAGATACAGGCGCGAGAGCGTACGGCGGTACCAATAGTTCTTTCCGTCCAGGGAAATGGCGGTTTCCAGATGTTTGCGGGCATTGTCGAAATCCTGCAGGGCCATCTCTGACAGGGACAGGTAATACCACACGGCGTCGTCTTTGGGATACACCGCCGACAGCGTCTGCAGATGGTCTTTCGCCTTCCCGTATTCCCCGTTGCTATACAAGGCAACGGCATCTACCAGAAGGCTTTCTGCCTGCTGGGCGTAAGAGAATACACAGATATGGAAAAGCAGCACCAGCGCTGCCAAGCCTTTTTTCATACTGACTACAAAAATACACCTTTTAAGAAAAACATGCAACTTCGCTTCTGAGATTCTGATTTTTTTACGAAATTTGTCTTAAAAGAACAAAATCCGGACCAGCCGTTGAAACGTTTTTGGCAAAACTTGCATCTTATTACTTGGACAAGGGCAGATGAATCCCCTGTAGGTTCGTCGTCCCCGGAACGCTGGGTCCAACCTTGCAAGGAGGGCGACAGGAAAGCGCAAAAGCAGCTATTCGATGCCCTGGCGCCAAAAATGATGGCCCTGTGCCTGCGTTACATGGGAAAACGGGAAGACGCGGAAGATGTGTTGCAAGAAGGATTTATCACCCTGTTCAGGAAACTGGACACCTACAACGGAGCCGGATCCTTTGAAGGCTGGGCCAGAAAGATCTTTGTCAATACTGCGCTGATGCACCTCAGGAAAACAGACGCCCTGGGGCTGAGTGAAGACCTGGAACAGGCCCGCGGCCTGTTCACGGAAGAAGCCACTCCCGTCCAAAAAATGGGACATGCGGAACTGATGCGGATGATCGGGGCGCTTCCCCCGGATGCCCGTACCGTGTTCAATATGTATGTACTGGAAGGGTATTCCCATAAAGAAATCGCCCAGGAACTGGGTTGTACGGAAGCCACTTCGCGCTCCAAATTGCAGCGGGCGCGCATCAGGCTGCAGGAAATGATTAAAGAACAGAAATGAAAGAGAAAGAATTTGACATACTTGTAAGGAACCTGCTGCAGAACGCAGAGGAACCCGTTCCTTCCCACATCTGGGAAGGGGTGGAAGCCGGACTTGGGCGTCGTCGCCGGGTCCCCGCCTGGGTATGGGGCGCAGTCGGCACGGCCGCTGCCGCCGCTGTGGTCCTGGGTGTTTTCCTCGGCCGTCCCGCCGCTGTTCAGGAGAATCATTCTAACCTCACTATATCAATTGCAGAGACTCCGGGGGCAACTGTTCCTCCCGTCACGGAAACCCCTCAGCCAGAGGTGGTTCTTCCCATCGAGGAACAAGTTGCCCGGAACGTCTCGCCCCGCCTTGCCCAGGCCGTAGCCCCGGTCAGCGCCGTAGAGCCGGAGCCGGAAACGGTGCCCGCCCCGCAGGAAATGCCCGCTCCGCAGGCAGCCGCCCCGGAGATCGAGCCCGTCCAGGCAGAGCAGGTAATCGAAAATGCCGTAGACGACACGGAAGCCCTCAACAAGCTGGCCTACGAACAGGCCGGCCGGAAAGAGCCCAAAGGCTTCTCCTTCACGGCCATCGGCAATTTCCAGGGGAACAGGCGCGGGGAAGTCCCTTCCGGCACCATCCACCGCTCACCCGGTGGTGGCGGGCTGCTGCCCGTTGCCCGGCACGGCATCTACAACGAGCTCCCGGAAATCAGCTTCAGCCTTCCCTTCTCCGTGGGCGTCGGCGTAAAATACCATTTCAATTCCCGCTGGGCTGTGGGTACCGGTTTCCGCTACACCTACATGAGCCGTACTTTCGTAGCGGACTACAGCGACCCCGACCAAAACGTCCATATCCAGCAGACAGACATCGACAACCACCAGCACTGGGTGGGTGTCCCGGTCAACTTCTACTTCAACATCATCAACCAGGGCCGCTGGCGCTTCCACCCCTTCGTGGGCGGTACGGCGGAATTCCTCCTGGACAACGACTTCCTCATCCATGCCTCTCCCCAGGATATCCACTACCACGAGCGTGGCAAGAGCATCCAGTGGTCGGCCGGTGCCGGTCTGGGCGTAGAATTCATGCTCACCCCCGGGGTTGGCCTGTTCCTGGATCCCAGCATCCGCTATTACTTCGCCGCAGACAAGCAGCCGCGCTCCATCCGCACCATCCAGCCGCTGCGGACAGAGTTCGAAGCCGGCGTCCGCTTCACCTTCGGACAATAAAAAACCGACGTCCATCGGTTGAAACATATATTTTTTCGTAAGAAACAGCACAACTTTTCAACCGATTGTGTTGTTTCTTGTTTTTCGTCGCTATCTTGCCCCAAAAGACATCGGACCATGAAAGCGACCCAACTCCTTCCGCTCCTGCTTCTGGGAGCCTTTTCCTGCCAGAAACCCCTGTTTACCCAGACGCCGCGATGGATGCGGATGCAGGACCGGTATGCCCATATGCAGGCCGACAGCGGGCAGGCCGGCAGCGGGCAGCAGCCGCAGGAAGGGCCCGAAGTGAAGAAACCCTCGGTCTATGTGACGGCGCTTCGCTTCCCGGAAGGGGTGGACTGGCGGAGCGGGTCGCTCGAGGGGGCGCGCATCGTCCTGTGGAAAGACGGAGAGGAAGTGCTGGATGTGCCGGGCGGGCATTACCCGGAGCCGGACCGCCACCGGGTCAGGGACGGGCATCTGTGGCAGGACGATTCGGACGGCCGCACCACCCGCATCCTCCGGGACGGGGACGAGCTGGTCCGGTATGACGGGGACGAGATCCTGCGCGGGATGCTGCTGGTGGAGGACGACATTCACACGCTGGGCCAGCGGGCCGGAAGTGCCGGGTTCTCCTACCGGATCAACGGCCGCGAAGTCTATGCACACCCGCAGGCCCGGGTGCCGGGGTCGTTCCAGGACAGGGAATGGGAGGGCGGCGCCCTGATGCAGGATGACGACGGTGCGGTTTACTACTGTTGCGCCCTGCCCATCCGCAAAAGCGACTCCGTCTCCTGGGAGTACCGCCTGATGCAGGGAGACCGGGTGGCCCTGTCCGTTGCCGAAACAGAGGCCGAAACCGTTTTCGACATCCGCGTCTGGAAGGGCAGCGTGTACCGGAGCGAGCAGCGCAGCGCCGACGCCCGGTCCCTGGTGATGGTCCGGGACTCGCGGGCCTATTCGCTGACGGTTCCGCCGGGGGAGACCGTCCATCTGTGCCGCCTGGTCCCGCAGGGGGAGCAGATGCTGGTCAAAGGCTATAGCGTCGCTGCCGGCAAAAAGGCTTACACCTACTGGATGCAAGGGGAAAGCGGCGTGCTCCAGCAATGCAGCAGCGAATGGCAGCTGGCCGGCTTGTACACCGACAATCCCCTCCAGGCAGCAGTATATTTGAACAAAGGAAAGGTCCAGCGAATCTGGAACGGCGAAAAAAACGTGCTTGTGATTCCGGGCCGATATACCCTCAGGACCCAGGCCTGCACCGCCTACAAAGACGGCGTGCTGTACGCCGCCCTGTCGGACTATGTCGAAGACACCCACCTTGTGCTCCGGGGAGATGTCCTGGAATCCGTCAGGTTCAACGGCTGCTTCACCGGAATTTGGATTGAATGAAATCTTCCGTACCTTTGTGGTATGATAACCCACCCCAATGTAAAGATCAACCTGGGCCTGAACGTGCTCCGCAAGCGCCCCGACGGCTTTCACGACCTGGAAACCCTCTTCGTCCCCTATCCGGACATCCACGATGTGCTGGAAATTGTCACGGGAGACGACTATTCCCGTACCCTAGCGGGGCTGCGGGAACGCTATGGCACCCTGACCCAGGCCATTTCGCCGGACGGCAAACTGATGATTACGCTGGCCCGGAAGGAAGGGGTGGACTGGGAACCGCTGAAAGACCTCACGGCAAGGGCCTATTTCCTTCTGTCTGAAGATTTTGCGCTGCCTCCCATGAAAATCTTCCTGGAAAAGCTGTCTCCGGTGGGGGCCGGCCTGGGCGGGGGGTCGGCCGATGCCGCCTTCGCCCTCAGGATGATGGCACAGCTCTCCGGGCTTTCCCTGGACGACGGACAGCTGGCCGCTTATGCCGCCCGCCTGGGCAGCGACTGCGCTTTTTTCATTTACAACCGCCCCATGCTGGGCAGCGGCCGGGGAGAGATCCTGGAACCCTACCCGCTGGAGCTGGCCGGCTACAAGCTGGATGTCATCATTCCGGAAGGGATTTCGGTATCTACGGCCGACGCCTACCGCGGCATTGTCCCCCGGATGCCGGAAAAACCGCTCAGGGACGTCCTGGCCCAACCCGTGGAAAGCTGGAAAGAAGACCTGAAGAACGACTTCGAAGAAACGGTCTTTGCCAAGTACCCCCGGCTCCGGGAGGTGAAGGATAAACTCTACCGGGAGGGGGCCGTTTATGCCGCCATGTCCGGCAGCGGGTCGGCTTTTTTCCGAATCCGAAAAAATTAACGGGAATCGGTTGAAACATTCCTGAATATTTTTCTGTTTCAAACTGTGTTTTTGCCGGGATTGTCGTAGCTTGCGCCCAAAGATACGACACGAAATGCTGGTATATGTACATGGGGCCAAATGTGTGGGTATAGAGGCCGTACCCATTGTCATCGAAATTGAGATCACCCTGGGGATCGGCATCCACCTGGTGGGGCTGGCCGACGCCGCCGTGAAAGAAAGCCTGCTGCGGACCGTCACGGCCCTGCAGGCTAAGGGATTTCACATTCCCGGAAAGAAAATTGTCATCAACCTGGCTCCGGCCGACATGCACAAGCAGGGCAGCGGGTACGACCTGCCCATCGCCTTGGGGATCATTGCCGCCTCCGGGCAAAGGGAGCTGCCCGGACTGGGGAAGTACCTGATTATGGGGGAGTTGGGCCTGGACGGCAGCATCCGGGGAGTCAGCGGGTCACTCCCGATGGTGGAGCTGGCCATCCGGCAAGGGTTCCAGGGTTGCATCCTGCCGGAGACATCGGCCTTGGAGGCTGTGGATTACACGCAGACGCAGATTTTCGGGGTTAGAAACCTGGATGACGTCCTGCTTGTCCTGGAGGAGCGGCAGGATGCCTCGGACCTCCTGATCTGGAACACGGATCTTTACCAAAATGCGTTGGCATCCGGTCCCGGCGGCAATATGTCCAATTACATGGACTTTGCCGACATTGTGGGGCAGGAGGGGGCCAAAAGGGGATTGGAAATTGCCTGCGCAGGCCACCACAATGCCATTCTGGTAGGCCCGCCGGGCTCCGGGAAAAGCTCCCTGGCCAAAGCCTTGGCGGGAATCCTTCCGCCCATGAGCCTGGAAGAAAGCGCCGTAACCTCCAAAATCTATTCGGTCGCGGGCAAGTCGGCCGGCGGGCTGGGGCTCATGCGGCAAAGGCCTTTCCGGGCGCCCCACATATCGGCCTCCAAAGCGGCCATGCTGGGCGGTGGAAGCGGCGACAACATCCTTCCCGGGGAAGTGAGCCTGGCTACCGGAGGCCTGCTCTTCCTGGACGAATTCTGCGAAGCGCCAAAGAGCACGCTGGAAAGCCTCCGGGCACCGC